>DATBXZ010000027.1:0-2870 GCA_036513995.1 Solirubrobacterales bacterium
CCGCCTCGACGTGGGCGCAGTGGTGGCAGACGAGCTTGCCCGACTCGCGGTGGACGATCAGCGAGACGTCGCAGTTGGGACAACCCCAGTGGTGGCCGCAGGAGCGGCAGGTGAGCCAGGGGGCGAAGCCGCGGCGGTTGATCATCACGATCGCCTTGGCGCCGGCGGCGCGAACGCCCTCGAGCGCCTCCCAGGTGTCGGCGTGCAGCGGGCCCGAGCGCGGGTCGGCCTCGCGCATGTCGAGCAGCTCGACCGGGGGCATCCGCAGGCCGTCGACCCGGCGCGGCAGCCGCAGGCGCGGCAGCTCCAGCCAGGTCTCCGGGCGTGGCGTCGCGGTGCCGGCGACGAGCACGGCGCCGCAGTCCTCGGCCCGGCGGCGGGCGACGGCACGGGCGTCGTAGGAGGGGTCGCCCTCCTGCTTGTAGGAGGGGTCGTGCTCCTCGTCGATGACGATCAGGCCGAGGTCGCGGACCGGAGCGAAGACGGCAGAGCGGGGGCCGACGCAGACGCTCGCCTCGCCGCTGCGCAGCCGCCGCCACTCGTCGTAGCGCTCGCCGGCGGAGAGGGCCGAGTGCAGGACCGCGAAGCGGTCGCCGAGCCGGGCGCGGAAGCGCGCCACCGCCTGCGGGGCGAGGCCGATCTCGGGGACGAGCACGATCGCCCCCTGGCCGCGCTCCAGCGCCGCCTCGACCGCGGCCAGGTAGACCTCTGTCTTGCCCGAGCCGGTGACGCCGTGGAGCAGCAGGCTGCGCTCGGCTCCAGCCTCGCCATCGAGCGCGGCGACCATTGCCGCCACCGCCTGCTCCTGCTCGGGCAGCAGCTCGGGGCGGGTCGCGGGGGCGGCGAGGGCCGAATCCACGGGAGCGCGGCGCAGGCGCGAGCCGTGGGTCGCGACCAGGCCGCGCTGCTCCAGCCGCCGCAGCGTCTGGCGGTCAGAGCCGACCGCCGTCGCCAGCTGGGGGCTCGACATCTCGCCTGCCCGCAGCGCCTCCAGCACCGCCCGCTGCTTGACGCCGAGCCGGCCGCCGCCGCTCAGCGCCGCCTCTCCCGCCGGCAGAATCTCCGCCCGCAGCTCGACCTTGGAACGCACTGTGCGCCCGCCCGTCCCGGTCCCCGGCGGCAGCACCAGCTGCAGGCCGCGCGAGGGCGTCGAGCAGTACTCGCGGGCGACCCAGAGGCCGAGCCGGACCAGCTCCGCCGGGGCGCCCGCCTCCAGCGCCTCGATCGGCTCGGCCAGCCTCTCCGGCGGCAGCTCCGAGGCCTCGGCAAGCTCGACGACGACGCCGAGCAGCTTGCGCGGGCCGAACGGGACGCGAACGACGCTGCCGACCTCCAGGCCCTCCATCGCCTCCGGCCGGCGGTAGTCGAACGGGCCCCGCAGGGAGCGGGCGGTGGTCAGCGGCTCGACCCTGAGGATGGCCATCCGTCGAGGGTATGGCCGGGCGGGGACGGCCCGCCTCCAGCCCTGGCGGGCGCCGTGCCGAAGGCATATGCTGGCGGCCGTGAGCCTCAATCTCAGCTCCGGGGAGCAGGTGATCTTCGAGGGCCACCCGTCCTGGCGCGCGATCCTCGGCTTCTACCTGAAAGGGATCGTGGTCGCGGTCATCCTCGGGGTGATCGCGAAGCTCATCGACGGCAACGGGACCGCCTTCCTGGTGATCCTGGTCGTGATCGCGCTGACCGTCGTGGCCGGCTTCGTCAAACGTGTGGCGACGACCTACACGATCACCAACCGCCGCCTCAACATCAAGCGCGGGATCGTCTCCCGGGAGATCCAGGAGACGCGGCTGGAGCGGGTCCAGAACGTCAACTACCGCCAGTCGGTCTACCAGCGGCTGATGCAGATCGGCGACGTCGACTTCGACACAGCAGCCACCGACGACTACAACTTCGTCTTCGTCGGCGTCGCCAACCCCGCCGAGGTCGTCCACAGCGTCGACCAGGCGACCGGCACCCACGCCGCCGGCAGCCACGGGCTGGGCGAGGCCCAGCCGCCCAGCGCCTGAAGGGAGCTAAGCGACGGCGGTCTCGAGGCCGGCGGCAGAACGCAGGGCGTCGGCGCGGTCGGTGCGCTCCCAGGTGAAGTCGGGGTCCTCACGGCCGAAGTGGCCGTAGGCGGCGGTCTTCTGGAAGATCGGCCGGTGCAGGTCGAGGTAGCGGCGGAAGGCGCCGGGGCGCATGTCGAACTCGGCCTCGACCAGCTGCGAGATGCGGGAGTCGGGCAGCACCCCGGTGCCAAACGTCTCCACCATCAGCGAGACCGGATAGGCGACGCCGATCGCGTAGGCGACCTGGACCTCGCAGCGCTCGGCGAGGCCGGCGGCAACGACGTTCTTGGCCACGTAGCGGGCGGCGTAGGCGGCGGAGCGGTCGACCTTGGACGGGTCCTTGCCGGAGAAGGCGCCGCCGCCGTGGCGGGCCATGCCGCCATAGGTGTCGACGATGATCTTGCGGCCGGTGAGGCCGGCGTCGCCGACGGGGCCGCCGATCACGAACTTGCCGGTCGGGTTGACCAGGAATCCATCCCTGAGGTCGCCCTCGTCGTACATGCCGGGGGCCTCGGCCTCGAGCACCGGCAGCACCACGTGCTCCCAGAGGTCGGGCTTGATCGTCGTCTCCGACTCGACGCCCTCGGCGTGCTGGGTGGAGATCAAGAGCTTGTCGATTCCGACCGGGCGGCCTTCGCGGTAGCGGACGCTGACCTGGGTCTTGCCGTCGGGGCCGAGGTAGGCCAGGGTCTCGTCCTTGCGGACGGCGGCGAGGCGCTCGGCAAGCCGGTGGGCGATGTGGATCGGCATCGGCATCAGCGCCGCGGTCTCATCGCTGGCGTAGCCGAACATCATTCCCTGATCGCCGGCGCCGGCGATCAG
>DATBXZ010000028.1:0-4242 GCA_036513995.1 Solirubrobacterales bacterium
CCGCCGCGGGCGCTGCTGATCCGGGCGGAGGGCCGCGCCGTCTCGGGCGGCGTCGACGTCCATGTCTTCGACGGGCTGACGCCGGAGCAGGGGAGCGCGCTCTGGGACGAGCTGCTGGGGATGATCGACCAGCTGGAGGCGCTGCCGGCGCCGATCGTCTTCGCCGCCCACGCCCTGACCCTGACCGCGGCACTGGAGATCGCCCTCGCCTGCGACCTGATCGTCGCCAGCCCCAAGGCGAAGTTCGGCCTGGTCGAGAAAGTGGTCGGGCTGACGCCCTCGATGGGTGGGACCCAGCGCTTCGCCGAGCGCGCCGGCAGCGGCCGCGCCCGCCAGTTCGTCCTCTCCGGCGAGATCTTCGGCGCCGAGGAGCTGGAGCGCTGGGGCGTCGTCAACACGATCTTCCCGGCCGAGGAGTTCGACCAGCGCTCGCGTGCCCTCGCCGCCGAGCTGGCCGCCGGCCCGACCAAGGCCCACGCGATGACCAAGCACATCCTCCGCCGCTTCCGCGAAGGCGGCCTGGCCGCCGCCGACGAGGCCGTCCGCACCGAAGCCGCCGACCTCTTCGCGAGCGAGGACCTCCAGAACGCCGTCAAGACCTTCCTCGAGCACGGTGGTCCCGGCCACGCCAAGTTCCAGGGCCGCTGAGTTAGGGTTGCGCCCATGACCGACTTCGACGCGATCGCGAAGGGAATGACGCAGGCGGTGCCGTTCGCCGGCTTCCTCGGCGTCGAGGTCACCAGCCTCGCCGAGGGCGAGGCGACGGCGCTGCTACCGGAGCGCGACGAGCTCAAGAATCACGTCGGCTCCCAGCACGCCGGCGCTCTCTTCAGCGTCGCCGAGACGGCCTCGGGCGCGGCCTTCGTCGGTGCCTTCGCCGAGCGCATGGGCGACGTCACGCCGCTCGCCCGCGAGGCCGAGATCGCCTACGAAAAGATCGCCAAGGGACCGATCGAGGCCAGGGCCACTCTCGGCATGCCCAGGGAGGAGGCCCTCGCCACCCTCGATCGCGAGGGCAAGGTCGAGTTCCCCTGCGAGGTCGTCCTCAGCGACGCCGACGGCAATCGCGTCGCCACCGCCACGGTCGGCTGGCACGTCCGGCTCAACAAGCCGGCCGCCGCCTAACGACCCCGGCGAACCCCTAGAATCGCCCGCTCGGGGTCGCTCGGCCCCATCCCGCGCCAGTAGCTCAGTTGGATAGAGCGTCGGTCTACGAAACCGAAGGTCACAGGTTCGAATCCTGTCTGGCGCGTATAAGCGATCCCGCTTGGGAGGCGGGTCGCGGCGATCTGAGGTTCGGCCGTGGAATGAACCTTCGTGCTTCCAGCGGAACCTGGACTACCTAGATCCCCAGCCGAATAGGGATATCCCCAGGTTCGGCTGATTCCCGTCGGTTCGGACGACCATCAGACGACCGTTCTGCCGACCCCAAGAGATGGGTCGGAAGTTGACGCCGAAGGTCTGCTGCTCTCCGGGTTTGAGCGTGAACGGGATGCCTTCGGGCCCGGCGCCCGGCAGGAAGTAGGGAGGGCCCGAGGTGCGAATGAAGCCGGAGACGGCTCCGGTCCCGACTTTGGAGCCGTTCTGCAGCACCACTTCGTGTAGACCCTCCGCACCGATCTTCACCGACCCGAAGCGCCAGTATTTCGGCAGCAGGCTCAGCAAAAAGCCCGGACTTGGGGTGCCGTTCGGTTCGACCGTGATCGTGCCGGCGTAGCCCCCGGTCCTCTGGCCGATGTCGTCTTCGGCGAAGACCGACACCGAGTAGACGCGGGGCGCGCCGCCGGGGTTGCCCGGCAGCTTGAGCGAGCCTTCGAAGCGAGTGGCGCTGACCGGTTCGAGCCAGACTTCCTTTTCGCTGTTGTTCGGATAGGTGACGATCGCGTAGGCGTTGGCGACGCCGCGGAGGTCGGTCGCGGTGACCCCAATTCTCGCCGTACCGCCGGAGCCGCCGAAGGTGTGCGGCCTCGCCGACGGTTCGTAGATATAGGGCGGTTCATCGAACTGGGGCACGCCTTCGACGTCGATCTCGCCCGCATAGACTTCGCCGAAGGCGCCGTCGGTGTCCGTGGCGGTGATCGAGACCTGATAGCCGACCGACCATTCCTGGTAGTTGGCGGGGATCTGGAATGCGCCCCGGTAGATACGGTGGTAGGTATTGATGTCTTCTTCGATCGGAAGCAGTTCGAAGCCGACGTAGAAGCCTTCGGTGCTGGCGACCTCGACGATTACCCGCTGGATCGCGCAGTCGTCGGCGACGCGGACGGAGATTTGCCCGGTGCCGCCTTCGGAAGGGAGGTTGGCGGGGGTCAGGCTGACTTCGGAGAACACCGGGCCGGTGCCCGAGCTTCCTTCTTCCTGGCACGTCGCCGCGCCTGCCGGTGCCGCCAACACCAGGGCACCCAGCAGCGCCAACGCGTTTACTCCAAATCGAAAGCGCCCCAACTTCCCGACACCCGCTCCTGACATCGTCTCCCCCGTGGACTCGTCGGCCTTTGATCTCGCGAAAGCGACTGTATCCTGCCATCGCCTCGCGGGATGTGTAAGAGCCGATAAAGAAGGCGGGAGAAGTCCGCCGTCAGAGCAGGTCAGGCAGTTCCCATCCGCCACCCCGCGCCGCCAGGGTCTATCTTCTCTCGCGGGAGGGATGAGTCGATGCGCAATAAAACCCTGATTGCCGGCTTCGTCGTCCTGCTGGCGCTCGCGGCCGCTGGTGCTGCTTACGCCATGGTGGTCCAGGTCGGCGACATCGTCATCACCGCCAACGGCGGATTTGCCCCCAAGGCGCTGCCAAAGAAGCAGAATGCGCCGATCACGATCCACGGCTCGGGTTCGATCAAGACCGCCTCCGGTGCGCTGCCGCCGATCCTCGAAACCCTCACCTTCGAATTCGACAAGCACGGCGCCGTGCAGACCAAGGGCCTCGAAGCCTGCACTACGGCCAAGTTGCAGGCGAGGTCCGTGGCGGCGGCCCGCAAGGCCTGCCCGAATGCGATCGTCGGCGAGGGGACCGGCCATGCCACCGTCGTCTTCCCCGAACAGCGCCCGATCCCGATCTCCTCGCCGATCACCTTCTTCAACGGGCCCAAGGTCGGCGGCAACGACACGGTGATCGCCCATGCCTACGTGACGATCCCCGTCCCGGTCGCCCTCGTCATCCCGATCGTGATCGAAAAAATCCACAAAGGCGCCTACGGCTACCGCACCGAAGCCACGATTCCGAAGATCGCCGGCGGCGCCGGCATCCCGATCTCCGCCTCCATCCACATCGGCCGCAAGTGGACTTTCAAGGGCAAGAAGTACAGCTACCTGAACGCCCGCTGCGAAGTCGGCCACTTCGACGCCAAGGGATCCTTCCTCTTCAAGGACGGCACCTTCCTACACGCCGAATTCCTCCGCCCCTGCGCCGTCCGCAACTGAACGACCGTCCGTAGCGCTGGAGCTGAGTTCGGCTGCTGGGGCCATTTCTTGAGCTAGCCCTCGATTGCCTCAGAGGAGTAGCCCGCTGCAGCGCATTGTCCGCTGCGGCGAATTGCATTAGCCTTTCTCCAGAGCCAAAAAAGACTGTCCAAACAAAAGTCAAGAATTCGTCCAGGCGTGCCGATGGAGCGGGAACGCAGGGAGCGACCGCTCCATCGAAACGTCAAATCAGAAGGGTCTTTTTCATGCTCTGGATCACCAGGAAACGAGTGCTTGCTCTCGTCGCGATCGGTGCGCTGGCGGTTGCCGCCGGCGCCTACGCCTACTTCACCTCGACCGGCAGCGGCACCGCCACCGCGACCGTCGGCAGCGGCTCCGCCGTCACGATCAAAGGCACGGTCTCCTCGAACCTCTACCCGGGCGGCTCCTCTCCAGTCACCTTCACCGTCGACAATCCCTCCTCGGCGGCGCAGCGGGTCGGCACGATCACGCTGGCGAGCATCTCCGTCGACGCCGGCCACTCGACCTGCAGCAAAGTGATCACCGGCGGCAACCCCGACTTCGCGATGCCCGCCGTCGTCGTCAACAAAACCTACGGAACCGGCACCAACCAGGCCGTAACCCCGACGGGGACGCTGACGATGAACGACACCGGAATCAGCCAGGACGCCTGCCAGGGCGCAACCCTGACGCTGAACCTGACCAGCAACTAGCCACGTGGTGGTCGCGGGAAGGGCCCTGGTGGCGTTGGTGGTCGTCGCCGGGTGCCTTGCCGCGGCCGCTTACGCCGCGACGGCGCCGGGGCGTGGGGGAGATCGCCCC
>DATBXZ010000029.1:0-4207 GCA_036513995.1 Solirubrobacterales bacterium
GGCGCCGAGGCCTCGGCCGGTTTCGTCCCCCCGTGCCCGTCGTGGTCGTGCTGCATCGCCGCCCCGGCCCCGACCGAGCCGGCAAGCAGGGCTGCCGCCACCACGACCTTGAGCGCTCCGGCGGTGCCGATCCCGGCCAGCGTCGTCCCGCCTCCACCCGCCACCGCCGAAGCCCCGACGGCGACGGTGGCTCCACCGGCACCGGCCCCTGCCGCCTCGGCGCCGTGGTCGAACAGCATCCGCAGCAGCGGCAGCGGCACCAGCATCCCGAGGCCGTCGCGCAGCGCCAGCCGCCCCCGATAGATCGCCTGCCGCGCGGCGCCGCCGCTGACTCCCAGCGCCGCCGCGATCTCCTCGTGGCTCAGCCCTTCCAGCTCGCGCATCACGATCGCCGCCCGCTGTGGCTCCGGCAACGCTCGCAGGCGCTCCATCAGCTCGGCGATCTCCTCGCGGCGCTCGGCCTCGGCCGCGGCGCTGGGTCCGCCCGGGATCGCCTCGCCCAGCTCCTCGGTCGGTGGCGGCCCGTCGCGCAGGTCGTTCAGCGCCGTGTTGCGGACGATCCTGTACAGCCAGGGCCGCAGCTCGATCTCGGCGGTGGTGCCGCGCAGCGCCAGCAGCGCCTTCGAGAAGGCGTCCTGGGTGACGTCCTCGGAGCGGCCGCCGACGAAGGCGGCGGCGAAGCGGTCGAGCGGCTTGCGGTAGCGGCGGACGATCTCCTCGAAAGCCGCCTCATAGCCCTCGCGGACGAGCTTGACCAGGCGCCGGTCGGGCTGGGTACGCAGCGCCGGCCCGAGGAAGATCCGGCTGGCGAGCGGCTCTGCGGGCGGTGGGGGCATTGCGTCGGGTGGTCTCTACTGCGGTACTGATATGACAGCACGGGGGTTCACTCCGGCCGCCGTCACCGATGCAACACGAGCCAACCGCAAAGATCACGCGATTCCGAGGCCAGGCTCATGGATAGGGGCCTGGCGCTCCTCCTGACCGCCGCGGCGGGAGGGCTGATTGCCCTGCAGGCGCCGATCAACTCCGGGCTCGGCAAGGCGACCGGTGGACTGCCGGCGGCGCTGGTCTCCTTCGCGGTCGGCTCGGTTGCCCTCGCCGTGATCGTCGTCCTCAGCGGCAAGGCCGGCGGCCTCAGCTCGACCTTCGACGTCAGCTGGTACTACCTGCTCGGCGGTCTGCTCGGCGCCGTCTACGTGACCAACGCGTTGATCGCGGTCTCGGTGATCGGCGCCGGCGGCGTGGCGGCGGCGACCGTGACCGGCCAGCTCACCGCCTCGGTGGTGATCGACCGCCTAGGCCTGTTCGGTCTGGACCAGGTCCCGCTCAGCCCGGAGCGGCTGCTGGGCGTCGGCCTGCTGCTGGCCGGGACCCTCCTGATCATCCGCTGAGCCGGCGAACCCGGGCGGGGCGATCTCGAGGTAGTGCGAGAAAGACCAGTCGACGAACCGCTTCGCGCCCATCAGCCGGATCGCCGGGCCGAGGATCCGCGGCGGGATCTTCGGGATCAGCCGCTGCACTCGCAGCATCCAGCGGAACTTCCACTCGTGGGAGTCGTTGAACTCGGCGTAGGCGGCGGCCGCCTGCTCGCGGCTCTGGCGACCCTCGACGACGCCGCGCAGCTCGCGGCCCAGGGCGATGCCGAAGTAGAGGGCGGTACGGATCCCCTCGGCGCTGAGCGGCAGGCAGTGCCCGGCCGAGTCGCCGGCGAAGAAGACGCCGCCCTCGGTCGCCCGCCGCAGCTCGTGGGGGATCCAGTTGCCCTGGTACTCGTTCGGCTCCTTGCCGAGATCCTCGGTCAGCAGCACGGTGGTGTCCTTGACGTGGAAACGCGGGTCGAAGGAGCCGATCCCGATCCGCAGCTCGTCGCGGGCGGGGAAGGACCAGCCGTAGCCGGCGGGCACGTAGCGGCGGTCGATCCAGATCTCGAGGTCGTCGCCGCTGCCGGCCGGATGCACCTCGAGCCCGCGCGAGAGCGGCGCGTCGGGGGGCTGGTAGCCGTCGCCGGAGCCAAGGATGCGGCGCCAGCCGAGCGCGTCGACGACGAGCGGCGCGGAGATGACGCCGCGGTCGCTGTCGATGGAGATTTCCCCGTTGCCGTTGGCCGCGCCCGCCCGCCCGTTCACCTTGGCGGTCTCGAAGCGCGCGTCGCAGTCGCGCCAGAGCAACTGGCAGATCTGCCGGTAGTCGAAGGTCGAGAAGGTCCAGGGGAGCTTGTAGCGAGCGTCGCCGTGGGGGGTGTGCATGACCAGCTCGTCGAAGCGCTGGCGCTCGGAATCCATCAAGCCAAGCTGTCGCAGCCACTCCGTCGGGATCCCGCAGGCCGAGGTCTGGCGCTCGCCGATCTCGTAGCGATCGACGATCAGCACGTCGGCGCCGGAGCCGGCCAGCTCGCGGGCGATTGCCAGCCCGGCGAAGCTCGCCCCGCATATCAGTACGTCGTGGCTTCCGTCGAGGGGAGTGCGCTCCTCGCCGCGCTTGGTCGCTCGAATCGGCATCGGCCTCGATTCTGCCATTATTCGCCGCCGTGTCCGCGACCGACGTAATGACTGCCCCTGCGCCCACCGCGACCCCCGTCGAGGGTTCGGGCGGTTTGCTGCTCCAGATCGACGGCAAGATCGTCCCCAACTACGCGGCGACGATGGTCTCCTTCGACGAGGGCGACGTCGTCAACGGCAAGGTCGTCCGCATCGACAAAGACGAGGTCCTGGTCGACATCGGCTACAAGGCCGAGGGGGTCATTCCCTCCAACGAGCTCTCGATCCGCAAGTCGGTCGACCCGGCCGAGGAGGTCGAGCTCGGCGAGGAGATCGACGCCCTCGTCCTCACCAAGGAGGACGCCGAGGGCCGCCTGATCCTCTCCAAGAAGCGCGCCCGCTTCGAGAAGGCCTGGCGCCGGATCGAGATCGCCGCCGACTCCGGCGAACCGGTCGAAGGCAGCGTCATCGAGGTCGTCAAGGGCGGCCTCATCCTCGACCTCGGGGTGCGCGGCTTCCTGCCCGCCTCGCTGGTCGACATCCGCCGCGTCCACAACCTCGACGAGTTCATGGGCCAGACGCTCGAGTGCAAAGTGATCGAGCTCAACCGCTCCCGCAACAACGTCGTCCTCTCGCGCCGCGCCGTGCTCGAGGAGGAGCGCAAGGAGGTCCGCGAGCAGATCCTCGGCCGCCTCGAGCCCGGCCAGGTCGTGGAAGGCAAGATCTCCAACATCGTCGACTTCGGCGCCTTCGTCGACCTCGACGGGATCGACGGCCTGATCCACATCTCCGAGCTTTCCTGGAGCCACGTCAACCATCCCTCCGAAGTCGTCGCGATCGGCGACACGGTGCGGATCAAAGTGCTCGACATCGACCGCGATCGCCAGCGCATCTCCCTGGGCCTGAAGCAGACCCAGGAGGACCCCTGGCAGCGGGTGATCAGCACCCACCGCCCCGGCGACGTGCTCGAGGGCGCGGTGACCAAGGTCGTCGCCTTCGGCGCCTTCGTCGAAATCCTCCCCGGCGTCGAGGGCCTGGTCCACATCTCCGAGCTTGCCGACCACCACGTCGAGAACCCCTCCGAAGTGGTCGAGCCGGGCTCCACGCTCAACGTCAAGATCCTTGAGATCGACGAAGATCGGCGGCGCCTGTCGCTCAGCATCAAGCGGGTCGAGGGGCAGAACATGCCGATGGGCGATCTCGGTGAGCAGCTTGCGGCGGCGGATGCCGAGGGCTCTGAGGCCTCAGCCGCGGATCCTGTCGTGGAGGATGCGCCTGAGGCCGAGGCGGCCATCGCCATCGAGGAGACCCAGGACGACGCCCCTGCGGAGGAGCCTGTTGCCGAGGAGCCGCAGGACGAGAGCACTGCAGAGGAGCCTGTCGCCGAGGCAGAGGCTCCGGCTGCTGAGGAGAATGGGACCGCTGAGGACGAGGACGGTGGGGAGGCCCAGGAGGGCGAAACCGTCACCGACCGCCCCGACTCCCCCGACGATGTCGATGAGGCTGCGGGCGAGACGCCCGAGCCCGAGGCACCGGCCGACTCCTAGCCAGGCCGTATGCCGCTGACGATCGGCCTCACCGGCGGCATCGCGGCCGGGAAGTCCGAGGCACTGGCGGCGTTCTCACGGTTGGGCGCGGCGACTCTCTCCAGTGACGCCGTCGTTCACGAACTGCTCGAATCCGAACCGCTGGTCGGCCGCCTGACCGAGCGCTGGGGGTCGGAGGTGGCC
>DATBXZ010000030.1:0-7109 GCA_036513995.1 Solirubrobacterales bacterium
CGAGACCCAGCGCTGGGTGCGCCAGACGCTGACCGAGCACGTCGAGCGCCACATCCCCGAGCTGGCCGGGTAGCGGTGGCCGACGAGCTGCGCATCGACGCGCGCCTGGCGATCCCGCTGGCGGAGATCGAGCTGCGCGCGAGCCGCTCCTCGGGGCCGGGCGGCCAGCACGCCAACGTCACCGCTTCGCGGGTCGAAGCCGTCTTCGACGTCGAGGCCTCGGCGGTGCTCGACGAGGCCCAGCGCAAGCGCCTGCTCGATCGCGCCGGGTCAACCGTGACCGCCGTCGCCCAGGACGCCCGCGGCCAGTCCCGCAATCGCGAGCTGGCCCTGCAGCGCCTGGCCCAGAAGATCGCCGTCGCCCTGGCGGTGCCGCGCAGCCGCCGCCCGACCAGGCCGACCAGGGCCTCCCGCTACCGGCGCCTCGAGCAAAAGCGGCGCCTGGGCGAACGCAAGCGCAGCCGCCGGCGACCGGGTGGGGAAGGGGAGTAGCGGGTAGACGCTTCAGAGACCAACTGAAAGGACGCAACATGCTCGCCAACTCGAAAGCATTCAGCGGCTTCGCCGTCGATGACCTGCAGAAGGCACAGCACTTCTACGGTGAGACCCTGGGGCTGAACGTCGAGCTGCTCGACGAGGAGAACGGCCTGCTCAGCCTCCATCACCCTGGCGACCGCGACACCCTCGTCTACCTCAGCCCCGGCATGACCCCACCCAGTTACACGATCCTCAACTTCCAGGTCGAGGACATCGACCAGGCCGTCGACGACCTCGCCGCCCGCGGCGTCAGCTTCGAGCACTACGACGAGATGCCCCAGGACGAGAAGGGCGTGATGCGCGAGGGCGGCCCCCAGATCGCCTGGTTCAAAGACCCGGCGGGCAACACCCTCTCGGTGCTGCAGGAGAGTTAGGACCTCAGAGCACGGCGAGCCGTTGGTCGACCGCCTCAGCTTTCTGCCCTCTCGCGCCAGCCTCGCCGTGCCGGGTCCCAGACGCCGCTCCTCACCTCACCCGCCAGGACAGGGTCGAGCAGTGCGGCCGCATCGCGGTGTCCCGCTTCCAGGGTTGCCGCGGCGCCGACCTCCTCGGTCCGGGTGTAGGCGTGGAGCTTTTCGGCAACCTGGAGCTCCAGCTTCTTCCCGGAATCCGCCGAACCGGTTCAGGTCTCGCCTACAGTCGTAGCGGGGGCGCTCGTCAAACGGGAGAGAGGGCCGGCCGCGGCCCATCACGCCCCTTCTTGACCCGACCTTCGGCCATCCGGTCAGCAGGCGCTCGCCCCCGCGGTGCTCAGTCCGCCCCAGGAGGGCGAGAAGAAGTCTTCGTTCAGAACGATCGGTTCACCGCCCGCCAGAGGAACGGAGGCCATCGGCGGCACGGCGAACACCACGCTGCCGAAACAGCCGAGGACGGTTCGTTCGTCCGGGGACAGCGAGGCGGCGAGGAAGCCTGCTTCGCCGACCCCGAGGTGAAACGCCTGGATCGGCCTGTTGATCGGCCTCAGCGTGCCCTTCCGAGGATCGACGACGGCCGCGTAGTTGAGGTCGAGGCTCTCGAAGTTCGCCACCAGCCGGTTCCCGGAGGGAAACCAGAAGGCCGGGAAGAATCCGGCTTCGAAGGAACCACCAGTGGTCAACCGCTTCAACCGTCTGCCGCTCGCCTTCATCGTGAAGAGGTCGAAGTGTTCGTTCACCCGAGGTTCTCCGTAGGACCTGAATCGTTCGACCTTCGTGCGCCTGGAGAAGGCGATCTGCCCATGCGGACCCCAGAGCGGCCAGCCGGAGATGCCGTCGTTGGTCAGCAGCGTGATCGGCCCACCTGTCACCGGGGCCCGGGCGATGTCGGTCTTCGGCGCCAAGCCTTCGGTACGGGCGAGCCCGAAGACGACTTCTTTGCCACTCGGCGAAAAGCTGACCCCGCGGAAGTGCCCGGTCGCGATCCGAGTTTTCGCCGGACGCCCTCTGGCGTTCATCACATACAGCGTCTGCGTCCCGGACCCACGATCGTTCTGCAGCGCCGCCACCATCGACGAGTCGGGCGACCAGGCGAATCCCGTCACTTCCCCGACGATGTTTTCGCTCGTCGTGCGCATGTGGGTCAGCCGCACCCACCGCTTCCCCGTTTCGACGTTGTAGATCACCAGCTCCCAGCCGACGAAGGCCTCCTCGTGCTCGTAGGCGAGCAGCTTGCCGTCAGGTGAGACCTGCGCCACCCAGCCGTTGCCGACGCGCACGGCTTCTGCCCCGTCGTCACTTTTGGAGACCCAGACTTCCGAATTGGTGTCGTAGGTGTTGTAGGCAACCGTCGCGTTCGCTATCGCCGGGCCCCAGATCAGTGTCGAGAGGCAGATGGAAAACAGGCCGACGATGATCGCCGACCTCGATATGGCCGAAAGGCATGGCCCTCTGTCTTCACGCGACATAGGCACGAATCTACCGGCGAGAGCTGGCCCGATAGGAGCCAACCTTGGCCGCTCGCCGACCCGCACCCGGCGGACCGATCGGACCGTCAAGTCGTCGAAATACGAGCAGGTCTTTCACTCGCTTCCCCCTCACCTCGACCGGGACTCGGTACGTCGGTTCTGCGACGGGCAGTCCCGAGATGCGGACGGCGTGGTCGCGACCTTCATCGCGAGCCAGGTTTGGGGCTATGGCGAGACCGGCTATGGCCCTCACCGGGTCTCGCTCGCGCTGTCATCCTCGGATCTCGTCCCCGCGCTTCAGTGTGCGGCCGACGAGCTGGACGCAGGCTCCCCGGTCGATGCCTTCGACGCCCTCTGCCGGGTCTTCACGCTGCCCCAGGTCGGAACAGCCTTCGGGACCAAGTTCCTCTACTTCGCCGATCGCATGGGCCGCGCTCTGATCCTGGACTCAGGTCGCCGGTTGGCTCGAAAAGAACGCCGACGAAGATTTCGACCTCGATCGCGATGTCGAGGCTTATCGGCGCTGGCTGGAGCTTGCCTCGACCTGGGCGCAAGAGCTTGGCGTCAGCTCCGAGCAGATCGAGTTGGCGATCTTCGTCGACCAGTTACCTGCCGACTCACGGTGGCGCCTGAAATAGGACTTCAATCTCATGCGCTCCGGCAGCACCCGTTAACGGCAGCTTGGTCCCTGACCCCCCCGGCCGTGCGGGCACAGTCCTGACCGAACTTGGTGGCCGACTGGCGCGGAGCGAGAGCCTGCGCAACCGCTGGGGTCTCACCCAACGAGCTTTCCACCCGCTGTTGATTGACCCCACGGGACAGTTTCGTGGTTTCCGAGACGAATCGGGAATCCGGGTCGAATCCGCAATCCCAGTCCTGATGCGGTCTGCGGGCTATGGGCACGGCTGGTTTCGAACCAGCGACCTCTCGCGTGTGAAGCGAGCGCTCTCCCACTGAGCTACGCGCCCGGGAGAGGCGGATCTTACGCGGATCGATGGCCGGGTGCCGCAGGCTTGGGGCGGACGGAAGGTGTGCCCGAACATCGAACGATGGTCCATGAAAGTAAGTAAGGAGGTTGAGAATTTTAGGTATCCGGGTTCTATGGAAAGGGAACCCTGCATGGCGGGGACCAACGAAAGGAACCATCGTGCTTCGACGTCTCAAACCTCACTCTCGATCGATGCTCGGGTTCTGCGGTGTGGTGGGGGCAACCCTTTTGATGCTGCTGAACGCGGGACAGGCCGGGGCTGCAACCAACGTCTATCCCGCCGGGGGCAGCACCTTCACCGGAGGCGCCCAGGGCTGGGAAGCCACCGACGCGAGCTGCAACGTGCCGGCGCTCTGCACCGCCAACGGCGGGTACGACGGCGCCAACGGCAATCCGCCCGGCTCGTTGGCGGCGAATACGACCATCGGCCTCAACTTGCTGACGCTGTTCAAATCGACGGTGACGCTGCAGTCGCCGGACTTCACAGTTGCCGATGCCGGTGATGCCACGCTTCACCTCGACCGGCAGTTCGCGTCCGGCTCGCTGATCGACCTGGCGCCGCGGGCCACTTACGACGTCACACTGATCGATCGCACCGCGGGCACGAAATCGGAACCGCTGACGGAGGAACCGCAGGCAGGCTCCGCGTTCGTCGGCAAAGACCACGCGGTATCGGTCAAAGCCGGGCACACCTACGCGCTCGCGATCACGGTGGGGGTCAGCTCGACCGTCGCCGGGACGGCCCTACTGGGAGGTACCACCAGCGTTCGCTTCGACAATGTCTCCCTGAGCGTGCAGACAGCGGGGGGCGGCGGCAACGGCTCGGGTTCGGGCTCTGGGACCGGCGGCGGCAGCCTGACCG
This sequence comes from Solirubrobacterales bacterium, assembly GCA_036513995.1. GTDB lineage: Bacteria > Actinomycetota > Thermoleophilia > Solirubrobacterales > 70-9 > VAYN01. The sequence continues at coordinate 4,270 of DATBXZ010000030.1, forward strand.
ACAAGCAGCTGCAGTCGCTGATCGGCGGCAGTTTGATCGGCCCGGCGGTGCTGAAGGGCAACAAGGTCACGGTCAAAGTCAAGTGCCCCACCCGGGTCGGCGTCACCTGCCGGATCACCCTGCGGGGGATGCTCAGTAGAAAGAAGGCCGCGACCTCGAGCCGCAAGGCCAAAGTGGCAAAGGGCAAGACCAAGAAGTTCGTCCTCCGGGTCAAGCCGAAGGGCTTGAAGAAGGTGTCTCAGAGTAAACGGCTTCTCTTCAAGGAGACGGTCAAGGCCGGCGGCGCCAAGGCGACTGTCTACAAGCGCCTGAAGCTGATCCGGCGGCGCTAGCCAACCAGTCCCGGCTGGGCGACGGGCCTCTCTCCAAGCGGAGAGGGGCCCGCGTCCGGCGGGTTGGCCTCCTCGCCTTCGCCCTCCTCCTCGCTGCCCTTGCGCAGCGCCAGCCCGACGAAGGGGAAGACCAGGGTCGAGAGCATCGCGGCGCCGACCAGGCCGGCTGCGGTTGAGGCCCGCATGTGGTCGGTCTCGATGGCGATCGTCGTGATCGCGACGACCAGCGGCAGCTCGGTCGCCGAGTAGAAGGCGAGGGCGGCGCGATCGCGAGTGCCGAGGACGCCGCGGTAGAGCAGCATCGCGGGCGTGCCGCGGACGACCAGGAAGAGGACGAAGAACATCGCCAGCTTCGCCAGCGCTTCGACCGAGCCGAGCGCGGCGAGGTCGAACTCGATGCCGCTGGTGACGAAGAAGAAGGGGACGAAGAAGCCGAACCCGACCGCGGTCAGCTTCGACTCGAACACCTGCAGCTCGTGTCCCTGCAGCGCCACCCGCACGATCATCCCGGCGACGAAGCCGCCGAGCAGGAGGTCGAGGCCGAGCTTGTTGGCGAGCAGGACGAGGCCGAAGACGAGGACGACCGTGACCCGCACCGCCAGCTGGCTGCTCGACTCGAAGGTCCGTTCCAGCGCCGGCCAGCCGCGCCAGGCATAGCGCACGGAGAGCAGTGCCAGGAACAGCGCCAGGGCGATGAAGGCGAGCAGGATCACCGACTCGTGCAGGGGGCTGGCGGTCGAGAGGACGAGGGTCACGAGCAGGATCGGCCCGAACTCGCCGGCGCCACCGGCGGCCAGCAGGTAGGTGCCGAACCTGGTCTTCAGCTCGCCGTTGTCGCGCAGGATCGGGATCAGCGTGCCGATCGCCGTCGTCGCCATCGCCGAGCCGGTGTAGAGGAAGGAGAGCACGATTCCCGCCGCCGCCAGGAGCCCGCCGATCCCGTAGGCGAGGACGACGGAGAGAACCCAGCCCCAGGCGCCGAGCTTCATCGGCCTGCCTTTGATCCGGTTGAAGTCGATCTCATAGCCGGCGAAGAAGAAGAGCATGCCGAGGCCGAGGTTGGAGAAGAATTCGATGAATTCGTCGGAGTGGGCGAGGCCCAGGAGTTCCGGTCCGACGACGATGCCGAGCATCAACTCGAGCACCACCACCGGCGGGGCGAAGCGTTTCGGCACGACCGCGACGGTGACCGCAGCGATCGCCGCGACCACGACGATCGTGAAGAAGGAGCCGGTGTCGACCTCGATCGAAGCTGTCGGCAGGGCGATCAAGGGAAGTGATCCTACGGCCGGCAGGGTAGGATCGTCACTGGACCGTGCTAGGCGGGGAGTTAGCGGTGCCTTGTCACCCGCAATCCGCTTTAGCGGGGCCGAATCCCGTTCCGAGGAGCTGGCCGTCGGGGTCAGTGCGTCGCGGCGGCGTTGACGGCCGGGTCCTGCGCGACGTGGGCACGCGAATCAGGTCAGGTCCGGAAGGAAGCAGCCTTAAGCGGATGCCGCGGGTGCCGCAGGTGAGCCCGGCAAGAGCCGAAAACGACGGACACGCCCGGTGACTTCGCTTCGAAGGCGGGTGCACGGTCCATATTTCGTCAGTCGATCAGCCGCTTGCGCATGCGGCTGATCGCCACGCGCCAGGTCAGCAGGGCGAAGGCGACGAGGAAGGCGAAGCGGGCGATGTCGACCGCCTCGAAGCCGAAGGCGCCGCCACGGACGAGTTCGACCAGCTGGTGCAGCGGGTTGAACTGAGCCGCCACCTGGAACCCCTCGGGCAGGCCGTTGATCGGGAAGAAGGTGCCGGCGACGAGGAAGAGCGGCGTCACGAACAGCGCCGTCACGTAGTTGAACTGGTCGATCTTGGCCACCGTCGCCGCCATCGCCACGCCGAAGCCGGAGAAGCCGAGGGCGGTGACGAAGCAGAAGACCGGCACCAGCAGCATCCCCGGGGCGGGGTCGAGGCCCCAGAAGAAGGTGACGATCAGCGGTACGCAGCCGTAGACGCCGGAGCGGGCGGCGATCCAGAGCATCTCGGCGCTGACCAGCTCTTCGACGTCGACCGGGGCCGCCAGGATCGCTTCGTAGGTGTTCTGGAAGCGGTGCTTGACGAAGGTGCCGAACATCGAGGGCAGGGCGCTGGAGAAGATCACCGCCGTCGCCACCATGCCGGTGCCGACGAACTGGATGTAGGGGACGCCGTCGACGTTGTTGACGAGGGTCGCCCCGAGCCCGAGCCCGAAGGCGAGCAGGTAGACGATCGGTTCCAGCACGCTGGAGAAGGTCGTGCCCTTCCAGTAGGTGCGGAAGTTGGCGACCTCACGGCTCATCACGCCGGCGATCGCCGCCGGTTCCAGCCGTCGCATCTTGCGCCCGGACCGGCTGGGCATGGGATCGGCGGCGGTGCTCACTCGGCCTCCTCGCCGGTCAACAGCACGAAGACGTCCTCGAGCGTGGCGGCGCGGACGACGGCCTCCTCCGGCACGAAGCCGTCCTCGGCCTGCTCGGAGCCGACGAT
>DATBXZ010000031.1:0-2311 GCA_036513995.1 Solirubrobacterales bacterium
TCGCGCGCGGCGCGGTGGTGGACGCGACGCTGGACGTGCTGGCGGTCGACCTGTGCCACGGCGCGCCCGACCTCCTGCCGCCGGCCCTCGAGGTGACGCTGCGGTGGGCCACCGACGTCTCGACGCTCAGGGACGGCACTCAGGTCGGCGTCACCGTCTTCGGCGGGTCCATGCCGCCGGAGGAGCGCCTCGCGGAGGAGGCCAAGCGCGACGGCGCCACCGTCAGGGCGGGCGACGGCGGCATGGTCGTCGCCTACGTCGACGGCGCCCCGGTCGGCTCGGCCGGCATCGCCATGGCTGACGACGTGGCCCGCCTGTGGGGCGGCGCGGTCCTCGAGGCCGCCCGCGGCCAGGGCGTCTATCGTGCCCTGCTCGGCGCCCGGCTCAAGTACGGCGTGACCCACGGGGCGACGATGGGCCTCGTCAAGGGCCGCGTCAATACCTCGGGCCCGATCCTGCGCCGGGCCGGCTTCGCCGCCTACGGCCAGGAGACCTCGTACCGCGTCCCGCTGACCTAAGTCAAAACCCAAGTCAAGACCCCTCATATCGAACGGACCCTGCGCTGAGCCCGGTGCCTTAGCTGTTGTCGTAGTGAGTGGGCGGGAACGGGTGCTCGGCGTCGAGGCTGCCCAGCTCGCCCGCCTTCTCCTCGCGGTCGATCTCGTCCTGGGCGTCCTTGTACTCGTCGCTCTGCCGGACGTCGGTCCGCTGCGGCACGCCGTCGGGCAGCGGGTCGGTGGCCGGCGGGACCTCGTCCGGATTGAAGTCGTCCAGCCCCGCGTCGACCCGCTCGTCCTCCGTAAGCTCGGCGAGCTTGTCGTCGTCAAGACGCTGGGCGGCACCGCCATGCTGACGGCGGTCACGGTGAAACTCGGGTTCGCTCATGCAAACCACGCTACCCCTCACGTTTCCAGTCGGCTCCCCGGCGTCGCTTCTGGGTCGGGCGGCTGCGAGCGTATGCCGCCCGGCAGTGGGTAGCCACCGGGGTAAAGCTACGGAAGGGATATCGATGTCAGACAACATCTACTCAGTGAGCGAGATCGTCGGCTCGTCGGCCGAGGGCGTGGACGACGCGATCAAGGTGGCCATCAGCCGCGCCTCCAAGACCCTCCACAACCTCGACTGGTTCGAGGTCAGCGGCATCCGCGGCCGGATCGAAGACGATCAGCGCTGCCACTTCCAGGTCACGCTGAAGGTCGGTTTCCGGCTTGACGAGCCCAAGGCCTAGCAGCGCCGCTCAGGGCTGGCTCGGGCGGGTTAGCTGGAGCGCGTTGAGCAGCTCAACGCGCGAGGAGATCGCGAGCTTGGCGTAGATGTGGTCGAGGTGCGCGTCGACGGTGCGCTTGGAGATGAACAGGTGCTCCGCGATCTGCCGGTTGGACATGCCCCTGGCCGCGAGGTCGGCGATCTCGGCCTCGCGGAAGGTGAGGGTCCCGGGCATCCGCCACCGGGTGCCCTCGGCGGTCGGCTCGTCGGCGTCGCTGACCGCGAACGCCACCAGCTGCTCGACCGGGTGCCGTCCGGCCTCGCCGAACACGGCCTCGAAGCGCTTGCCCGCAAACCCCGCCCTGGCCTTGCCCATCGCCTCATCGTGGACGCGCAGCAGGGCGGCCGTGCCGCCCAGCCTTCCGCCGGCCCGCTCCCAGAGCGGATCGGCGGCGCCGAGCAGCCACGCAGCCCGCGCGTGGCGGCCGGCCCGGGCGGCCAGCCAGCCGTGGATCTCCAGGCAGTAGGCCATCCCCATCACGTCGCCGAGCTCGTGCTTGGCTAGCAGCGCCTTGCTGGTGGTCTGGACGGTCTCCGCGTGTCGCGCGGGATCCCAGTACATCGCCATCGCCGAGATCGCGTAGGCCCAGCCCTGCGCCCACCGCTCCTTGATCTCGCCCGTCTCGGCCGCCTCGTCGAAACGGCGGGTCACCTGAGCGGCGTACCTGAGCGCGCCCTCGGGGTCTCCGTCCAGCTGCGACACGTGCGCCAGGTGCACGTCGAGGATGCGCAGCCCGGCGCGGTCGTTGAGCCGCTGCAGCCGCTGCTCGGCCTGCGCGCCGGCCGAGCGGGCCTCCTCGTACCGGGCGGCGATCGTCAGCGCGAGCGTCAGGTAGCAGTAGCCCCGGCCGACCAGCTTCGGGTCGCCTCGTTGCTCGCCGATCTTGGTCCCGGCGGTGGCGTCCGCCACCGCCTCGTCCGCCTCGCCCTGCATGGCGCCGAGGTAGCCGCGAACGACCAGCGCCCAGCCTCGTTCTGACGACGACGGGTCGGGGAACCGCTCGAGCACCTTGTCGAGCCAGTACTTGCCCTCGCGCAGCAGGCC
>DATBXZ010000032.1:0-2416 GCA_036513995.1 Solirubrobacterales bacterium
GGTCGTCTTGCCGGCCCCGACCTCGCCGCTGACGACAACCACGTCGCCCGGCCGCAGGCGTGCGGCGACGCGCGCCCCGAGCGCTTCCGTCTCTGCCGCGGACTGGCTCTCGACTCGCTCCACGGAGCCGTTCAGCCGAACATGTCGAGCTGGTCGTCGGCAGGCGGCGGCGCAGGGGTGTGCCCCCCGGCCTCACGTTCGGCGTCGGCGATCTCCTCGGCGCTCGGCGCCGGCGCGGGCGCCGGGCCGGCCAGCAGGCCGGGGACTATGGCGAGGTCGCCGCGCAGCGTCTCCTTCATCGCCGGCGTACGCAGCGCCGCGGCCGGATGCAGCAGCGGCAGCAGGAAGACCGTGCGCCCGCCCAGCTCGTGCACCTGCGGGGTGCCGCGGACCTTGGTGATCCCGACCGGGCTGCCGCTGAGCAGCTTGGTGGCGAAGTTGCCGAGGGTGCAGACGACCCGCGGCTCGATCAGCCGCACCTGCTCGAACAGGTATGGCTTGCAGGCCTCGATCTCCAGCGGCTGCGGGTCGCGGTTCCCGGGCGGTCGCGACTTCAACACGTTGGCGATGAAGACCTCCTCCCGCGAAAGGCCGATCTCTTCCAGCAGCTGGTTCAGCAGCTGCCCGGCGCGACCGACGAACGGCAGCCCCTGGCGGTCCTCTTCGGCCCCCGGCGCCTCGCCGACGAACATCAAATCGGCGTCGGCGTTGCCCGCTCCGAAGACCGTTTTCGCGCGGGTCTCGTGCAGGGGACATTTGGTGCAGTTGGAGACCTCTTTGTAGAGCTCGACGAGCTGCTCGCGGCGCTCTTCGGTCGTCTGGGTCATTTCGCCTTCTTCTTCGGAAGATGGGGATTTTCGCCCGCCGCGCGCTTCTTGCGCGACTCGGCGATGCGGTCGTGGCGCGCCGCTTCCCGCTCGCCCCGCCGCGATTCGTCCGAGCGCACCGCCGCCCCGCGTGGCTGCCGGCCGGGCGGCGAGACGCTCGACATCAGCCGCCGCGTCCGCGTCGAGCCGCACTCCGCGCAGGCGACGCCCGCGGCCCCAGCCGCCATCAGCTCCTCGAAGCGAGCCCCGCACTCCCCGCACTCGAACTCATAGATCGGCATCCTGCCGCCATCGTACGACGAGCGCTAGGGCAGTGGCTCCCACTCCCAGGCCTTCTGGGACGCCAGGCTCTCCTGGTCGAGGTAGCGGCGGAACTCGTCGAGCTCGGTGGGCTCGACGCTGTAGACGTGGTCGGGTTCGGGGAAGTGGCGGGAGCGAACCTCGTCGCCATACTGCTCCACCGCCGCGACCATCTGCTCGTGGACGTTGGCGTAGCGCTTGACGAATTTGGCCATGTGGCCGGTGGTGATGCCGAGCAGGTCGTGGAAGACCAGGACCTGGCCGGAGGTCGCCGGGCCGGCGCCGATGCCGATGCTGGGGATCTCGAGCTTGGCGACGATCGCCTCGGTGACGGCGGCGGGCACCGCCTCGAAGACGATCGCGAAGCAGCCGACCGACTGCAGCGCCAGGGCGTCCTCGCAGAGCTGGATCGCGTCCTTGGCGGTCTTGCCCTGGGCTTTGTAGCCGCCGAGGGCGGTGGCGGTCTGCGGGGTGAGGCCGACATGGCCCATCACCGGGATGCCGGAGCGGACGATCGCCCGCGCGCGCTCGACGGCGATGCCGCCGGCCTCCAGCTTGACCACCTGGCAACCGGTCTCCTTGACCAACCGCTGGGCGCTCTGGACGGCCAGCTCGTTGCTCGACTCGTAGCTGCCCATCGGCATGTCGCCGACCATCAGCGGCGTCCTCAGGCCACGGCGGACGGCTTTGCCGAGGACGATCATCTCCTCCATCGAGACCTGCTCGGTGCCGGGGTGGCCGAGCACCACCATCGCCGCCGAGTCGCCGACGAGGACGATGTCGACACCGGCCGCCTCGGCCACGGTCGCCGAGGGGTAGTCGTAGGCGGTGACCATCACGATCGGTTCGCCGTTGGCCTTCATCTCGGCCAGGCGTGGCAGGTTGACCGGGGCGCGTCCCGAGGCCGGGGGCGCCGTGTGCGAGCGGCCGCCGGAGCTCATGAGAGCAGCACCTCGGGGTGGCTGTCGACGGCGACGGGGTCGTTGTCGTCGTCGACGTGGACGACGACCGGCGAGTAGCGCTCGAGGTCGGCCTCGTCGTAGGCGCCAAAGGTGGCGACGATGATCTTGTGGCCGGGCTCGACCAGGTGAGCGGCGGCGCCGTTGACCTGCATCGTGCGCGAGCCGGGCTCGCCGTCGATCACGTAGGTGACGAAGCGGGCGCCGTTGTCGATGTCCCAGACGTGGACCTGCTCGTTGGTGATCAGGTCGGCCTGCGCCATCAGCTCGGTGTCGACCGTGATGCTGCCGATGTAGTCGACGTCGCAATCGGTGACAGTCGCGCGGTGG
>DATBXZ010000033.1:0-3313 GCA_036513995.1 Solirubrobacterales bacterium
CATGCCGGCTTCGATCCGGTCGGCGACCCGCTCCCCCTGCTCCCTGTCGGTGGTCATCACGTAGGAGCCTAAACCGAACGGGGTCTGGTTGGCGAGGGCAACCGCCTCCTCCTCGGAGCCAACCCGATAGACCTGGGCGACGGGACCGAAGAACTCTTCCTGGGACGCCTCGTCGCCGGGCCTGATTCCGGTCAGGATCGTCGGTTCGAAGTAGTTGCCGTCGCGCTTGCCGCCGACGACGATCTCGGCCCCGCTGTCGACAGCCTTCTTGACCTGCTGCTCGAGCCGGTCGGCCGCCGTCTCCGAGGAAAGCGGTCCGACAGCCGTGTCCTCGGCGGTGGGGTCGCCCGGCTTCGATGCGGTGAACGTCGCGGTGAACTTCTCGAGGAACTCGTCGTAGAAGTCGTCGACGACGATGAAGCGCTTGGCGGCATTGCAGGACTGGCCGGTGTTGTCGAGCCGCGCTTCGGCAGCCTCCTGCACGGTTGCGTCGAGGTCGTCCGTTCCGAGCAGGATGAACGGATCCGAGCCGCCAAGCTCGAGCACGACCTTCTTCAGGTTGCGGCCGGCGATCTCGGCGACGGCGGCGCCGGCGCGCTCGGAGCCGGTGACGGAGACGCCGTGCACGCGCGGGTCGGCGATCACCCACTCGACCTGCTCGTTGGTCGCGTAGATGTTCTCGTACGCCCCCGCGGGGAAGCCGGCGTCGCTGAAGATCCGCGCCATCGCCTCGGCCGATTCCGGGCACTGCGGCGCGTGCTTGAGCAGGATCGGGTTTCCGATCACCAGGTTCGGCCCGGCGAAGCGGGCGACTTGGTAGTAGGGGAAGTTCCAGGGCATGATCCCGAGCAGGACGCCGAAGCTGCTGCGGCGAACCACCGCGGTGCCCTCGCCGCCGAGCAGCTCGATCGGCTCGTCGGCCATCAGGGCTTCGGCGCTGTCGGCGTAGTAGGCGTAGATTTCGGCCGCGAAGTCGACCTCCATCAGCGCCTGCTCGATCGGCTTGCCCATCTCGCGGACGATGATCTCGGCCAGCTGTCGACGCCGCTCGCCGTGGAGCTCGCCGACCTTGCGCACCAGCACGGCGCGCTCGGCCACGGTGGAGGAGCGGGACCAGACGCGGGAGGCCTCCTCGGCCCGGTCGATCGCGGCGCGGAGCTCGGCGTCGCCGATCTCCGGGTACTCCTTGATCTTCTCGCCGGTGGCTGGATTGACTACCGCGTAAGTGCTCATTCAGCTCCTCTGTATCGGATCCCCAAGATCATTGAAGCAACCGGTCCAGGCCCAGGGCCTCCTCGACCGGCACGTAGTCCATGCCCACTCCTTCCGCCACCGCCTTGTGGGTCACCTTGCCGGCGGCGACGTTAACGCCGGGTCGCAGGCCGGGGTCGCGCTCGATCGCCCCGGCGACGCCGTGGTCGGCGAGGGCGATCGCGTACGGCAGCGTCGCGTTGGTGAGGGCGTGGGTGGAGGTGATCGGGACCGCGCCGGGCATGTTGGCGACGCAGTAGTGGGTGATCCCGTCGACCTCGAAGGTGGGGTCGCGGTGGGTGGTCGGGCGCGAGGTCTCGAAGCAGCCCCCCTGGTCGATCGCGACGTCGACCAGGACCGAGCCGGGCTTCATCAGCGCCAGCTGCTCGCGGCGCACCACATATGGAGCGCGAGCGCCATGTACGAGCACGGCGCCGATCACGAGGTCCGCCCGCGGCAGCATCTCCTCGACCGCGAGGGTGGTCGAGTAGACGGTCGAGCAGCGGCCACCGAAGGTGACGTCGAGCTCGCGCAGACGGTCGATCGAGCGGTCGAAGACGAAGACGTCGGCCTCCATCCCGATCGCGATGAAGGCGGCGTTCATGCCGACCACGCCGCCGCCGATCACCATCACGTTGGCGGCGGCGACGCCGGGGACGCCGCCGAGCAGGATCCCGCGCCCCCCCAGCGGCTTCTCCAGCATGAAGGCGCCGGCCTGGGTGGCGATCTTGCCGGCGATCTCGCTCATCGGCGCCAGCAGCGGCAGCCGCCCGCTCGCGTCCTCGACCGTCTCGTAGGCGATGCAGGTGGCGCCGGACCGGCAGAGGCCACTGGTCTGCTCGGGGTCCGGCGCGAGGTGCAGGTAGGTGAAGAGCAGCTGGCCGGGGCGCAGCATCTCGATCTCCGGCGCCTGCAGCTCCTTGACGTGGAGGACCATCTCCGCCCGCTCGAAGACGGTGGCGGCGTCGGCGACGATCTCGGCGCCCTGCGCCGCGAACTCCTCGTCGGCAATCGAGCTGCCCTCGCCGGCGCCGGCCTCGATCAGCACCTCGTGCTCGTGCTCGGTCATTTCGCGAACCCCTGCCGGGGTGACCGCGACGCGGTACTCGTCGGGCTTGATCTCCTTCGGAACTCCGATCCTCATGCGACCAGCTCCCTCGCTCGTAGGGCAAGCCAAAACTCGATCCGGTCATGCGCGCGCGAGAGGTCGCGGCCGGTCAGCTCTTCGACCTTGCGCATCCGGTAGCGCAGCGTATGGCGGTGGCAGAAGACCTCGCGGGCGGCCTTCTCCCACTGGCCGTTCTGCTCGATGAAGGCCTCCAGCGAGCGCAGCAGCTCGCCGCCGTACTCCTCGTCGCCCTGCTCGATCGGGCCGAGGACGCTGTCGCAGTAGAGCTGCAGCGCCTCGTCGTCCTGGATCGAGAGCAGCAAAGTGAAGGCGCCGAGGTCGCGCCAGGAGGCGACCTCGGGGGTGCTGCCGTTGCCGAGCGCGGTCGCCTCGAGGGCGCAGCGGGCCTCGTGGAAGGAGTGGCGCAGCTGCTCCGGCGAGGCGGGGCGGCTGGCGGCGGCGCGGACCGCGCCGCGGTCGGGGCTGAGCGCCTTGCGGGCGTCGGCGGCGACGTCGATCGGGTCGCGGTCGGCGGCGTCGACGACGGCGCAGAGCAGCTCGCGGCCGCCGACCAAGTGCGGCGCGACCACCGCCGGGCAGGCGTCGGCGGCGAGAGCGTGTTCGAGCGCCCCGACCGCCGCGGCGGGGTGATCGAGGGCGAAGACGAGCACCGCCGCCTCGTCGCCGATGCCGAACGGCTCCAGCCGCCGGCGCAGCTCGGACGCCTCCATGCGACCGCCGAGGGCCCCGGCGAGGACGTCGCCGGCGAGGCGGCGCTCGGTCTCGCGGGCGACCCGGCGGCGCATCAACTCGAGGGCGACGACGGCGACCGCCTGCTGCAGGATCAACCGCTCGAAGTCGCCGAGCCCGCCGGAGTCGCGGACGATCACCACCCAGGCCTGGGGCGGGCCGCCGCCGGGCGAGATCACCGGGTGAGCCAAGGCCCGGCCGGAG
>DATBXZ010000034.1:0-5720 GCA_036513995.1 Solirubrobacterales bacterium
CTTCCTGCCGGCCAATGGGCTGGGTCACCTGCGGGCGATCGGCAACATTTCCTCCGTTTTCTCGCCCGGCCTTCGCCGCCAGGCTCCATTCCCGCAAATCGAGGGCTGGTGTTGCTAAGCGTCAGGCACCCGGCTCGCGCAGCTGTTGCGCCGGGGTGAAGAAATTCCGATACGCAAGCGCGGTCGCGACTAGGCCGGCGATCGCGACGCTGCCCAGCAGGGCGTAGAGCAAGATCAGCTGCAGGCGGACGGCATCGGTCGGGCTGGCGCCGGCAAGCAGCATGCCGACCATCGTCCCCGGGAAGAAGATCAGGCCGGTGGTCTTGGTCGAGTCGACCAGGGTGATCATCCCCGAGCGCAGAGCACGGCGGACCGTCGGCATCGCCGCTTCGCGGGCGGTGGCGCCGAGCGCCAGGGTCGCCTCGATCCGCGGCCGCGAGTCGTGCATCTCGTCGCCGAGCCGGTTCAGCGCCACCGCCGCGGCGGTCATCGCGTTGCCGATCACCATGCCGCCGACCGGGACCAGGTAGCGCGGCGTCGCTTCGAAGATGCCGAGGGCAACGACGAGGCCGAGCGTGCTGGCGCCGGCCAGGGCGAGGGCGATCAGCAGCGGCAGGAAGGAGCGCGGGACCTTCTTGGCGCGGCTGCGGGCGGTGATCGCCCCGAACAGCACCATCACGGCCAGCAGGGCGAAGACGAGCCAGATCGTGTCGGCCTCGAAGATCAGCTTGATCGCGTAGCCGATCAGGGTCAGCTGGACCAGCGAGCGCAGGGCGGCGATGCCGATGTCGCGCTCGAGGTCGGCCTTCCACCAGAAGGAGATTGCCGCCGCCAGGGCGACCAGGGCGAGGGAGGCGGCGACCTGGCCCACCGAGACGTGGATCGAGGTGCTGAGGGCGGCGGCGGGGGCGCTCACGCGAGCACCTCCTCCAGGGCACCGCAGCCGGCGACGCGGCCCGCCTCCAGCCGCACCACCCAGTCGGAGAGGCGACGCGCCTGCTCGGGGTCGTGGCTGACGAGGACGATCGAGATCTCGAGCTCGCGCCGCAGCTCCGTCAGCGCCGCCTCGATCGCGTCGCGGGCGGCGTGGTCGAGGGCCGAGGTCGGCTCGTCGAGCAGGAGGACCTGCGGCCGTTGCGCCAGGGCGCGCGCCAACATCGCCCGCTGCTGCTCGCCGACCGAGAGCCTGGCGACGTCGCGAGCGGCGTAGTCGGGGGCGAGGCCGGCGAGGCGCAGGCAGCGCGGGGCGTCGAGCTCCTTCCCGGCCAGGCCGGCGGCGTAGCGCAGGTTCGACTCGACCGTGCCCTCCAGCAGCGCCGGCAGCTGCGGGACCAGCCCCACCTGGCGCCGCAGCGCCAGCGGCTCGTAGGTCTCGAGCGGCTTGCCGCGGTAGGAGATCTCGCCGCGGTCGGGGTCGGCGAGGCGGTTGAGCAGGCGCAGCAGCGTCGACTTGCCGCTGCCCGAGGGGCCGACGATCGCGGTCGCGCCGACCGGGATCGCGGCGCTGACCCCGTCGAGGACGGCGCGGCCGCCACGGCCGAGACCGACCTCTCGCAGTTGGAACAGCACCCGCAGATGATCCCACCGCCGGCGCGCAAGACCGCTCCCGCCGGTGCCGGAACCGGCGCAGAGCGCGCGTTCGGCTGGAACAATCCGGGTAGGTGACCGTCCATGGCTAGAGCGATCTGGAGCGGCTCGATCAGTTTCGGGCTGCTCAACGTGCCGGTGAAGCTGTACAGCGCCGTCGCCCGGCGCAACATCGCCCTGCGCGAGCTCCGCGCCTCCGACAGTGCCCGGATCAAGCACCGGCGGGTCGCCGAGGGGACCGACGAGGAGGTTCCCTACGACGAGATCATCAAGGCCTACGAGATCACCCCCGGCCAGTACGTGCCGTTGAGCAAGGACGAGATGGCGGCGATGGCGCCGGAGAGGACCCGCGCGATCGACGTCCAGGACTTCGTCGACCTCGACCAGATCGACCCGATCTACTTCGACAACCCCTACTACCTCGGCCCGGCCGATGGCGCCGAGAGGGCCTACTCGCTGCTGGCGGCGGCGATGAAGGCCTCCGGCAAGGTGGCGATCGCCAACTTCGTCTTCCGCAACAAGGAGCACCTGGCGGCGATCCGCACCTCCGGCGGCGTGCTGACGCTGACGACGATGCGCTTCGCCGACGAGGTCGTTCCGGTCGGCGAGCTCGAGGAGGTGCTGCCGGACGAAGCCCCCGAGGTGGCGAAGAAAGAGCAGCAGATGGCCGAGCAGCTGATCGAGTCGCTCAGCACCGACTTCGACCCCGGTGCCTACCGCGACGAGTACCGCGAGCAGCTGCTGAAGCTGATCGAACGCAAGGCCGAAGGCAAGGAGATCGTCGCCTCCGAGAGCGAGGCGCCGCAGGCGACCAAGGCTCCCGACCTGATGACGGCGCTGGAGGAGAGCATCGCCGCGGTCAAGGACAGCCGCGGCACGAAACCCAAAGCGCCGGCGAAGAAGAGCAAAGCGCCCGCCAAGGAGACGAAAGCGACGCAGGCCAAAAAGGGCCCGTCGTCTCGCTCCAAAGCGAAGTCCTCGAAATAGGCGTGGCCTCGAGCCGCCAGGTCGAGGTCGACGGGCGTGAGCTGAAGCTCACCAATCTCGACAAGGTCCTCTACCCCGAGGCGGGCTTCACCAAGGGCGAGATGGTCGACTACTACGCCAAGGTGGCCGACGCGATGGTGCCCCACCTGAAGGGCCGCGCGGTGACCCTGCGCCGCTTCCCGGAAGGGGTCGACGACCTCGACTCCGCCTTCTTCGAGAAGCGCTGCCCCAAGCACCGGCCGCGCTGGGTGAAGACCACCAACGTGCGCGCCGGCCCCAACGCCGGCAACATCGACTTCTGCGTCTGCGACGGCCGCCCGACGCTGGTCTGGATGGCGCAGCTGGCGGCGATCGAGCTGCACCCCTCGCTCTCCCTGGGCCGGGCGCCGACGCGGCCGACCGTGCTCGCCTTCGACCTCGACCCGGGGCCGCCGGCCGACGTCGTCGACTGCTGCCGGGTGGCGCTGCGCCTGCGCGAGCTGTTCGCCCATTTCGACGTCCAGAGCTTCGCCAAGACCTCCGGCTCGAAGGGGATGCAGGTCTACGTCCCGCTCAACTCCAAGAAGGTCAACTACGAGACGACCAAACCGTTCGCCAAAGCGATCGCCCAGCTGCTGGAAAAGCAGACGCCCGACCTCGTCGTCTCGAAGATGAAGAAGGTCGAACGCGGCGGCAAGGTCTTCGTCGACTGGTCCCAGAACCACCGCAGCAAGACGACCATCGCCGTCTACTCGCTACGGGCACGGGAGCAGCCGACCGTCTCGACGCCGGTCAGGTGGGACGAGGTCGAAGCGGCCGCCGAGAGCGGCGACGGCTCGGAGCTCGTCTTCGAGGCCGGCGCGGTGCTGGAGCTCGAACAGACGCTGCCGGATCTCTAGCCAAGCAGATCGGTGGACGCAGAGAGCGTGGCGTGCTCTGCACGCGAGCGACGGAGGACGCCGAGATGCGCCGGCTAGAGATCCGGCTGGCGGACTACGGGGTGACGGGTCGCCCTGACCTCGTCGAGACGGCGTACGGGAGTCGTGTATGGCGCGCTCTTGGCGACCTCGGGGTCGGACTCGGCCTCCTCGAGGATGCGCTCGATCGCCTCGGCGAAGGCGTCGAGGCTCTCCTTGGTCTCGGTCTCGGTCGGCTCGACCATCAGCGCCTCCTCGACCAGGAGCGGGAAGTAGACGGTCGGCGGGTGGAAGCCGAAGTCGAGCAGGCGCTTGGCGAGGTCGAGGGTGGTGAGGCCGAGCTCCCTCTTCATCGGCTTGCCGGAGAGGACGAACTCGTGCATGCAGTGGCGGTCGAAGGCGACCGGCAGGCGCTCTCCGGCGCGGCCCTCGGCCAGGCGCGCCTTCAGGTAGTTGGCGTTGAGGACCGCCGTCTCCGAGGCCTCGGCAAGGCCGTCGGCACCGAGGCTGAGGATGTAGGCGTAGGAGCGGACGAAGACGCCGAAATTGCCCTGGAAGCCGCGCAGCCGCCCGATCGACCGCGGCCGCTCGTGGTCGAGGTCGAAGCTGGGCCCGCCGCCGTTGTCGCTCTCGCGCCGCACCACCTGCGGGCGCGGCAGGAAGGGCTCGATGCGGTCGGAGACGGCGATCGGACCGGCGCCGGGGCCACCGCCACCATGCGGCTGGCTGAACGACTTGTGCAGGTTGAGGTGGACGATGTCGAAGCCCATGTCGCCTGGGCGCGAGTGGCCCATCACGGCGTTGAGGTTGGCGCCGTCGTAGTAGAGGGTCCCGCCCGCCCCGTGGATCAGGCCGGCGATCTCGGCGATGCTCTCGTCGAAGAGGCCGAGGGTGTTGGGATTGGTCAGCATCAAGCAGGCGACGTCGTCGTCGACCTTGGCCCGCAGGTCGTCCATCTCGACCCCCCCGCGGTCGTTGGTCGCGACCTTGACCACCTCGTAGCCGGCCATCGTCACCGAGGCCGGGTTGGTCCCGTGCGAGGTGTCCGGGGCCAGCACCTTGGTCCGGGTTTCGCCGCGGTCGGCGTGGAAGGCGCGGGTCAGCAGCAGCCCGGCGAGCTCGCCGTGGGAGCCGGCGGAGGGCTGCAGGCTGACGTGCGGCAGGCCGCAGATCTCGCTCAGCGACTGCTGCAGCAGCCACATCAGCTCCAGCGCCCCCTGGGCCCGGCGCGGGTCCTGAGCCGGGTGCAGGCGGGCGTGGCCGGACAACGCCGCGACCCGCTCGTTCAGCCGCGGGTTGTGCTTCATCGTGCAGGAGCCGAGCGGGTAGAAGCCGCTGTCGAGGTCGAAGTTGCGGCGGGAGAGCCGGTTGTAGTGGCGGACGATCTCTGGCTCGGCGATCTCCGGCAGCCGCGGCGGCTCGGATCGCAGCAGCTTCGACGGGATCAGCTCCTCCAGTGGCGTCTCCGGAACGCCGGCGTCGGGAAGCACAGCGGCACGCCGGCCCGGCTTCGACTTCTCGTAGATCGTCTCCACCGATTCCGCCTGCATCGGAGTCTCGGTCAGGGCCATCAGGCCGCCACCCCCTGGCGCTCGGCGGCGATCGCGGCGCCGAGGGCGTCGGCGAGGGCGTCGATCTGCTCGCGGCTGCGACGCTCGGTGATCGCGACCAGCAGGCCGTCCTCGTGCTCGGGGTACTCGCGGCCGAGCGGGTAGCCGGCGGCGATGCCGCGCTCGGCACAGCGGTCGAGCACGGCGGCGACCGGGGCGTCTAGGCGAACCGCGAACTCGCGCACGACCGGCGCCTCGTGCAACAGCTCGACGCCGTCGACCGCGGCCAGGCGCTCGCGGGCATAGGCGGTGCGCCGGGCCAGCAGCTCGCCAAGCTCGCGGAAGCCGCGGCGGCCGAGCCAGGCGAGGTGGACCATCGCCCCCAGCGCGTTCAGCGCCTGGGCGGTGCAGATGTTGTTGGTCGCCTTCTCGCGGCGGATGTGCTGCTCGCGGGTCTGCAGGGCGAGGACGAAGCCGCGGCGGCCGTCGACGTCGTCGGTTTCACCGGCAATCCGTCCCGGCATGCGGCGGATCTGCTCCTCGGTGGCGCAGAAGAAGCCGAAGGAGGGGCCGCCGTAGTCGAGCCGGTTGCCGAGCGGCTGGCCCTCGCCGACGCACACGTCGACGTCGCATTCGCCGGGCGAGACGAGGATTCCGAGCGTGATCGGGTCGGCCTGCGCGACGACGACGGGATCGCCCG
>DATBXZ010000035.1:0-3840 GCA_036513995.1 Solirubrobacterales bacterium
GGTCCCGTCGGGGAAGCCGCGGCCCTCGTTGATCTCGGTCTGCTCGGCGCGGGAGACGACGTCGCGCGAAGCCAGCTCCATTTTGTTCGGCGCGTACTTCTCCATAAAGCGTTCGCCGTCCTTGTTGAGCAGGTGGGCGCCCTCGCCGCGAGCGCCCTCGGTGATCAGGAAGCCCTTGCCCGCCAGCGTCGTCGGGTGGTACTGGATCATCTCCATGTCCATCAGCTTGGCGCCGGCGCGGTAGGCCATCGCGATCCCGTCGCCGGTGCAGATCAGGGCGTTGGTGGTCGGCTTCCAGACCTGGCCGTTGCCGCCGCAGGCGAGGATCACCGACTTCGCCTCGAACAGCTCCATCGAGCCGTCCGCGACGTTGCGGGTGACGACGCCGCAGCACTCGCCGTCCTCGTCGATCGCCAGGGCGGTCGAGAACCACTCCTCGTAGCGGGCGACCGAGTCGGAGTGCTTCATCAGCTGCTCGTAGAGCACGTGCATGATCGCCTGGCCGGTGATGTCGGCGACGTAGTAGGTGCGGGCGGCGGAGGCGCCGCCGAAGGCACGGGTGCCGAGCTTGCCTTCCTCGTTGCGGTGGAAGGTGACGCCGAGGTGCTCGAGGTGGAGGATCTCCTCCGGCGCCTCGCGGGTCATGACTTCGATCGCGTCCTGGTCGCCGAGGTAGTCGGAGCCCTTGATCGTGTCGAAGGCGTGCGACTCCCAGGAGTCGCCGGGGTTGAGGGCGGCGTTGATCCCGCCCTGGGCGGCGTTGGAGTGGGAACGGACGGGGTGGACCTTGCTGATGATCCCGACCGACACGCCTTCCTCGGCGGCGGCGAGGGCGGCGCGCTGGCCGGCGAGGCCGGCGCCGATCACTAGAACGTCATGGGAGGGCACGAGCGCGGATGCTATAGAGACGAAATCCGACCTCGCAGTCGGGATTGGCGAAGCAAGAGCTACCCACATACCATGGGGGGATGCTCGGCGGCGGCTCCTCCCTCACCCTCTTCCACGTACGCGGGATCAAGATCTCCGTCGACTGGTCCTGGTTCCTGATCCTCTTCCTGCTGATCTTCTGGATGTCGCGGTTCTACGGCGATCTCCTGAACGAATCCGGCGCGGCCACGACCCCGTTCGTGCTGGCGGTGCTGAGCGCGGTCGGCTTCTTCGGCTCGATCCTGTTGCACGAGCTCGGCCACGCGGTGGCCGCCAGGCGCAACGGGATCGGGATCACCGGCATCCAGCTCTGGATCTTCGGCGGCATGGCGCGGATGGATCGCGAGGCCGACAGCCCGGGCACCGAACTCAAGGTCGCGCTCTCCGGCCCGCTGGTGACGCTGGCGATCGTCGTCGCCCTCACCGCCGGCGGCATCGTCGCGGTCGGCTGGGACGAGTTCCGCGACGCCGCGGTGCTCGAATCGACCGCGGGGGTGTCGGGGGTCGTGGCGATGGTCGCCTGGCTGGCCTTCATCAACCTCTTGGTCCTGCTCTTCAACCTGATCCCGGCCTTCCCGATGGACGGCGGCCGTGTCGCCCGCGCGATCGCCTGGTGGCGGACCGGCGACCGCACCGCGGCGACGCGTTTCGCCGCCAACCTGGGCCGGGTGCTGGCCTACGTGATCATGGCCGCCGGCCTGGCCTTGGTCTTCACCGGCGACCTCTTCACCGGCGTCTGGCTGGCGCTGATCGGGATGGTCATCAACGGCTCCGCCCGCGGCGCCGCGATGCAGACGGCGATCAGCAGCAAGATCGACAGGATCCTCGTCGCCGACGTGATGGACCGCGAACCCGTGGCGATCCCCGGCGAGCTGAGCATCGAGCAGGCCCTGGACGAGTACTTCCTCCGCTACCGCTGGCCCTGGTTCCCGGTCGTCGACGCCGCCCACCGCTTCCTCGGTCTCCTGGTCCGCGACCGGGCCGACGAGGTGCCGGAGGTCTCGCGCGCCAACTCCCTGGTCGCCGATCTCCTGGAGCGGGACGACGGTGCCTTCCAGGTCCGCGACGACACCCCGCTCGACTCGCTCCTCAGCAACCAGAACCTACGCCGCTTCGGCGCCCTGATGGCGGTCGACGCCGACGGCCGACTCTCGGGCGTGATCACCGTGGAGCAGGTCGGCCGCGCCCTCAAGGACGCAACCGCGGGGTCTGGGCGGCTCTAAGCGACCGCGCGGTGGCGGTCGATTATGCGGGTGAAGCTCACTCCGGCGGGGAGGGTGCCGAAGGCTTGGCCCCAGTCGCCGGAGAGGCGGGAGGCACAGAAGGCGTCGGCGACGGCTTCGTCGCCGTAGCGGACCAGCAGCGAGGCCTGCAGGGCCAGGGCCATCTTCTCGACCAGGCGGCGGGCACGAACCTCGATCGTCCCGACGTCGCCGGGGATCTCGCTGCGCAGCGAGGCGGCGTAGGCCTGCAGCCGCGGCTCGCCGACCGCCCCCTCCTGGACCTCGGCGAAGAAGGCCTCGAGCGAGGCGGGGGACTTGATCATCGCTCGCAGCACGTCGAGGCACTGGACGTTGCCGGAGCCCTCCCAGATCGAGTTCAGCGGGCTCTCGCGGAAGAGGCGGGGCATGCCCGACTCCTCGACGTAGCCGTTGCCGCCGAGGCACTCCAGCGCCTCGCCGGCGTGCATCGGGGCGCGCTTGCAGATCCAGTACTTGAGCACGGCGTTGGCGATCCGCTTCAGATTGGCGGCCTCCTCGTCGCCGGCGATCGCCTCGTCGTAGGCGCGGGCCAGCCGCATCGCCGCGACCGTCGCCGCCTCGGACTCGACCGCGAGGTCGGCGAGGACGTTCTGCATCAGTGGCTGATCGACCAGCTCGCGCCCGAAGACGGAGCGGTGGGAGGCGTGGTGGATCGCCTGGGCGACCCCGGCGCGCATGCCGGTGGCCCCGCCCATCACGCAGTCGAGCCGGGTGTGGTTGACCATCTCGATGATCGTCCGCACCCCGGCGCCCTCCTCGCCGACCAGCCAGGCCGAGGCCGCGTCGAGCTCGATCTCACTGGAGGCGTTGGAGCGGTTGCCGAGCTTGTCCTTGAGCCGCTGCAGGCGGAAGCGGTTGCGCTCCCCGTCGGGCGTCCAGCGCGGGAAGAGGAAGCAGGAGATGCCGCCGTCGGCCTGGGCGAGGACGAGGAAGGCGTCGCACATCGGCGCCGACATGAACCACTTGTGGCCCGTCAGCTCGTACTCGGCGCCGGGGCCGCCACCATCGACCGGGCGGGCGACCGTCGTGTTGGCGCGGACGTCGGTGCCTCCCTGCTTCTCGGTCATCCCCATGCCCGCCAGAGCCCCCGACTTCTCTGACGCCGGCGCGTTGCGCGGGTCGTACTCGGCGGAGAGCAGGCGTGGCTCCCACTCGGCGGCCAGCTCGGGCTGGGTGCGCAGGGCGGGGATCACGGAATAGGTCATCGAGATCGGGCAGCCGATCCCCGCCTCGGCCTGCGACATGCACATGAAGGCGGCGCCGCGGGCGACGTGGGCGCCGGGCCGCGGGTCCTTCCAGGGGGAGGAGTGCAGCTCGTGCTCGACCGCCATCCCCAGCAGCTCGTGCCAGGCGGGGTGGAACTCGGCCTCGTCGACCCGGTGGCCGTAGCGGTCGTGGGTGCGGAGCTTCGGCCCGTTCTCGTTGGCGAGCCGGCCGAGGGCCTGCGCGCGCTCGCTGCCGGCCAGAGCGCCGGCTGCCGCGATCCTCTGCTCGGCCCACTCCGCGCCCTCGCGGCGAATCGCCTCGACGAGCGGCCGGTCGGCCTCGAAGACGTTGTAGTCGACCAGGGGGGGAGCCTGGTTGAAGACCTGGTGGGTCTCCTGCGAACCCGATCGCTGAACGGTTGCCACGCCACCATTCTCGCAGGAGA
>DATBXZ010000036.1:0-2956 GCA_036513995.1 Solirubrobacterales bacterium
TCCGAGCGCCGGGACCCCGCCGCCGCCCCCACCAAGCGCCGACGTACCGCCCCCACCTCCGAGCAGCTAGAGGGGTCGCGGGTGGGGGTGAAGCGTCTTCAACTTTTTCGCGACTTTGCTTCTCGGACGGCCCGTCCGCAATCTCGAAAAAGTTAAGCGGAACCCCCACCCGCGACCCCGCGAGCAATCTGCTTGGCGAAGGCGATGATGGTCATCATCGGGTTGACCCCGACGGACGTCGGGAAGAGGGAGGCGTCGGCGACGTAGAGGTCCCCGGTGCCGTGGACAGAGCCGTCGATGGCACAGGCTCCCTGACCTGGGTCGGCGGCGATGCGCGCCGTGCCCATCGGGTGGAAGGCCTCGAGGCGCAGCTCCGACGGCTTGAAGGCAGTCGCCTCGAACGCGGCCAGGTCGCCCGGCTTCAGCACCCCGACGCGAGCGATGTTGGGATAGACCTCACTCGCCCCGGCGGCGAAGTGGACCTCGGCGGCGCGGGCGATGCCGAAGGCGAGCTTGTCGGCGTCGCTCTTCAGCAGCTTGTAGCTGGCGCGCAGCGCGCCCTCGGCGCCAAGCCCGACCCGGCCTGAGGACTCGTCGCAGAGGTGGACGCCGATCGAGCCGACGTGGCCGAAGTCGAGCATCGCCCGCTGGTGGGACTCGCCGGCGCCGAGCAGCCAGGCGCCGCCGAAGGCGAGCGGCGTGAAGGTCGCCTCGAGCAGGATCCCGGTCGACTCCCACTCGTCGACGTAGTAGCTCTGCATGACCCCGTCCCAGCCGCGCACTTCCTCGCCGTAGCGGGCGCCGACCCAGCAGGCGGGGTGGATGTGGAGGTTGCGGCCGACCTGGCGCCCGCCGAGCCCGGAGCGCTGCAGCAGCTCCGGCGTGCCGAAGGCACCGCCGGCGACGATCGTGGCGCGGCGGGCGCGGACCGTGAAGGGACGGCGTTTGCCGCCACTTCGGGCTGAGCCGCTGACCCCGACCGCGCGCCCGTCCTCGACCAGGACCCGGCCGACCTCGACGCCGGCCCGGACCCGCGCCCCGGCGGCGACGGCGCGGGGCAGGTAGCTGACGTGCATGCCGCGCTTGGCGTCGATCTCGCAGCCGAAGGGGCAGGAGCTGCACTGGGTGCAGTCGCCGGCGTTGCGGTGGATCGGGGCGCCGCTGGCGCCGATTGCGGCGGCGCCCTCCATCGTCAGCTGGCCGTTGCGTCCCATCCGCTCGGGGTCCAGCTGCTTGACGTGGAGGGTCGCCTCGGCCTCGGCGTAGTCGGCGTCCATCTCGCCGGCCCAGGCGATGCCGAAGCGCCGCTTCCAATCCGCCAGCACCGGCTCGGGGGCGCGGAAGCAGGTGCCCGAGTTGATCACCGTGGTGCCGCCGACGACCTTGGCCACCGGGACCGGGATCGGCGGTCGCCCTTCGGCGATCGTCAGGCCGCCGTCGCGGTAGAGCCCGGCGATCGCCTCGAGATGATCGCCGGGGTAGTTGTCGCGGTTGTAGTGCTCGCCGGCCTCGAGCACGACCACGTCCAGCCCGGCCGCGGCCAGCTCCGCCGCCGCCACGGCGCCGCCGGCGCCGGAGCCGACGATGACGACGTCGCATTCCTCGCCCTCGCCGGCGGGCTCGGTGTCGCCGAGCGTTCCCGCCGGCTCCGGCAGCGAGCCGTCGGCGAGGGCGCAGCGGATCTCGAAGCCGATTCGCTCCTCGACCTCTGGGGTCACCGCGTAGCCGAGGGTCGAGAAGAGCTTGGCCATCAGCAGCAGGTCGTGGTGAAGGGAGAATCGCGAGCCCTCCAGCTTGCACAGGAAGTCCTCCTGGGCCGCGGGGTCGAGGCGGCTGAAGCGCCAGGGGAAGGGCAGCCACTCGAAGGCGCGCAGGCCGAGCTTGAGCCGGCCCAGGGTGCGTGGCGAGACCGAGCCGAGGAAGCTCGCCACCGGCCCGGAGACATCGACGTCGCGCTCGGCCGCGGGGAGGCCGTCGATGCCCGGCGCCATCGCCGCGCAGATCGCGCTCAGGGTGCGCTGCTCAGCGGCCGAAAGCCCCGGCGGGCGCTGTCAACCGGGGTCGACGGGGCGGCCGACGCGGCCAGCCAGCACCCAGAGGCCGAGCGCGATCAGGACCAGCGAGCCGTCGAGCAGGAAGTTGAGCAGGTAGGCGAAGACCTGTTCGTCGAAGACGAAGAAGCCGAGCGTGGCCAGCGAGGAGGCGGTCTTGCCGGCGGCGAGTACGAGCAGCAGGGCGCGGTAGCGGACGACGTCGGTCTGGACGACCAGGCAGATGCCGGTGATAACGACCATGTAGGCGAATCCGAGCGAGAGCCAGAGCTGCTCGTCGCCGTGGGGGGCGCGGGTGTGGTTGCCGAACCATTCGCCGAAGTCCGAGACCACGTCCAGCGTCCCGTTGGGCACGACGATGAAGAGGAGGCCGACGACGGCGAAGCTGATAGCGAGCAGCCGCAGGCTGACGACGACGAATCTCTCGGCGGCCGGCCCCTGCATCGGCGGGGACTCTAACTGGCTGAGCAGCCAGTCGTCCGCCGCCTAGAATCCCGGCGATGATCGACCGCGATCAGGTGCTGCACGTGGCGAGGCTCGCGCGCCTGCGCCTCTCCGAGCAGGAGGTCGAGACGATGGCCGGGGAGCTGTCCGGGATCCTCGAGCACGTCGACCGGATCGGCAAGCTGGACCTGGAGGGAGTCGAGCCGACCTCGCACGTGGTCGCGCTGGAGAACGTGCTGCGGGCCGACGTGCCCTGGCGGAGCCTGCCCCGGGAGGCGGCGCTGGCACCGGCGCCGGAACCGGTCGACGGCACCTTCAGGGTGCCCTCGCCGCAGGCCGACGCCTGATGGCGGAGATACTCGACCTCACGGCCCTCCAGGCCCACGCGGCGATGTGCGCCGGGGAGCTCTCGGCCCGCGAGTGCACGGCCGCCTGGGCCGAGGCCGCCGCCGGCGACGAGC
>DATBXZ010000037.1:0-2017 GCA_036513995.1 Solirubrobacterales bacterium
TGCCGGCGTCGATCTCGACGATCTCGTCCGCCGGCACGTCGGCCCGGCGGGCGGCGGCGAGGATCGCCTCCGGCGAGGGCGCCTCGTAGAGGCAGTAGGTGCGGCGCCGGTCGGCGCTCAGGAACGAGAAGAGCCAGCGGACCCCCTCCTCGCCGTTGATCTCCTCGATCAGCTCGACGTCGTCGTCGCTCAGCTCGAGCTGTTCGGCAAAGCCACGCTCGACCATGAAGAGGGCCACGTGGCAACTTTAGCGCGGAATTCGGCTCAGGCCGAGGCGATTCCGTGACGATGCGCAAACGACGCGGCCTCGGTGCGATTGGCGCAGTCGGTCTTGCGCAGGATGCTGCGGATGTGGTTGGCCGCGGTGTGTGTGCTGATCGAGAGCTCCTCCCCGATCTCGCGGTTGCTGAGCCCCCTGGCGACCAGCTCCAGGATCTGCGCCTCGCGCGGAGAGAGCCCGGCGGGGAGGCCGCCGCCCGGGGCGGGCACGCCAAGTGCGCGGATTTTGGCGAGCAGCCCCTCCATGCCGATCCGCTCGGCCAGGGTGGCGGCTTCGCCGAGCAGGGCATCCGCCCGCTCGCGGGAACCGCGGCCGCGGCCAAGCAGGAAGCGCCCGTACTCGTAAGCCGTGTGGGCGACCCAGGTCGACACCCCCATCCGCTCGTTTTCCTCCGTCGCCCGCTCGAAGTGCTCCTCGGCCCGCTCCCACTCCCCGAGCGTCGCCGCGAGCATGCCCAGGTAGCGGTCGGCGGACCCGTAACAGGCGACCAGGTGACCGATCATCACGTTGCCCCCCGCAAGCGGCTCCAGCTCGGGGTAGAGGATCGCCGCCATCTCCTCGTCGCCGAGCGCGGCGCAGGCGTCGCTCAGGTAGGCGAGCGTCCCCAGCCACAGCGATGCCTGGAACTCCTCGATCCCCTCCGAGGCGAGCTTCGAGAGCTCTCGCCTCGCCTCGGCCTCCATCCCCAGCTCGGCGAGCACGGCGACCAGGCCGGGGCGCCATGGCCCCTCGCGCTCGACTCCCCCGGCGAGGATCCTCACCGCCGGCGCCAGCTCCGCCAGCCGCCCCTGCTCGCGGCGCACGCCGAACATCTGGATGCCGTAGACGCCCGACGCGTCGCGGCCGGTCAGCAGCCGGCCCCACTCGTGTGAGCGGGCCGCCATCACCTCCGCTCCCTCGAGGTCTCCGTCGCAGAGGGCGATCGCCGACCCGTAGTGCTCGGCGACGTGGTTCATGAACGGCTGCGCGGTCCGCTCGGCCATCTCCAGCTGGGCGGCGACCTCCTTGCGGGCCGACTCGAAGTCGCCGAGGGCGACGAAGGTCGGCACCCGCCAGGCCATCGCCTCGGTGTGGATCTCGGCGTCCCCCAGCTCCTCGGCCAGGTCCCTCGCCTCGGTCAGCATCGGCAGGATCTCCTCCAGCGGAGTCGTGCCGCGCGACCAGTAGGAGCGCCCCAGGACCTTTGCCAGCCCGGTCCTGTCCTCCTGGCTGCGGGCCAGCGCGACCGCGCTTTCGCGCACGATCGCCCCGCGCTCGCGCTCGCCCTGGATGTCGAGCGCGCGGGCCAGGCCGGCCAGCAGATCCGTCCGCAGCTCGCCGTTGTCGGGACCCACCGCCGCCAGCGCCTCCTCGAGCAGATCGATCGCGCCGGGGCTCGGTAGCCCCGGCCGCCAGCAGGCCTCCTCGTAGCCGATCGCCGCCCGCGCGAGCAGCTCGGCGGCGTCCAGGCCGCGGGCGATCTTTGCCGCCTTCGCGAAGGCCTCCAGCGCATCGGTCGCGTTGCCCGCCCGGTTGCTGGCCCAGCCGAGCTCGAGCAGGGCCCGGGCGAGCTCGGGCTCGCCCTCGATGCCGATCTCGATCGCGGTCCGCAATCGCATCCCGGCATCGTCGAAGGCAAGCGCGGCGCTGGCGGCGCTGGCGGCACGCAGGTTGTAGTCGATCGCCCGCTCGGCTCCGCCGAACGGAGCGGCGGCACCGAAGTGATGGGCGAGGTCCGCCAGCACCCGGTCGGACGTC
>DATBXZ010000038.1:0-3613 GCA_036513995.1 Solirubrobacterales bacterium
AAGGGTTGGGCTGTTCGCCCATTAAAGCGGTACGCGAGCTGGGTTCAGAACGTCGTGAGACAGTTCGGTCCCTATCTGCTGTGGGCGTTGGAGAGTTGAGAGGAGTCATCCCTAGTACGAGAGGACCGGGATGAACGTGCCGCTGGTGTATCTGTTGTCCTGCCAAGGGCATCGCAGATTAGCTACGCACGGAACGGATAACCGCTGAAAGCATCTAAGCGGGAAGCCGTCCTCGAGATTAGCTCTCCCATCCCCTTGAGGGAGTAAGACCCCTGGTAGACCACCAGGTTGATAGGCCGGCGGTGTAAGCGCAGTAATGCGTTCAGCTGACCGGTACTAATGGGTCGAGGGCTTGACGGATATTTCGATTATTTACTCTGAAGGCCTTGTGCAGTTTTCAAGCTCCACCGGGGCGGTCTCGCAAAATTCCGGTGGCGTATAGCGAGTGGGAAACACCTCTTCCCATTCCGAACAGAGCAGTTAAGCCACTCTGCGCCGATGGTACTTGGGGGGCAACCTCCTGGGAGAGTAGGTCGCCGCCGGTTCTTCGTAGGACGCCCGGGCCGCGCTTAGAGCGCGGCCCGGCTGCGTCCGGATAGCTGCGCTCTCCGACTGCCTACGGACGCAGGAGGAAGGGGCCGTCGATTTGGTGTCTGCGGCGTGACCGCGGCTCCTCGCTTGCCAGGATCAGGGTGGGGGCGCCGGGGCGGCGACGTTGCCGGATCGGGGCGGGAGAGACCGGTTGGCGGTGGCGGGATTCGCAGGTTGCGGTGGCCTTGCCGACGGGCTCGAGGCCGTACTCGCCGAGGGTGGCGAAGTCGATCAGGAGGTCGGCGGCGTCGGTCAGTCGGACGGTGAGGTTTTTCTTTGAGTCGAACATAGGTTCGTAAGGTACGGAGGTCCTCGGACGGCAAGCACTGGCTGCAACGGGAGTTGCATCGGGGGTCGGCAAACCGCTCTGGCATGCGGTTTGCATGCCGCAGCGCTACTGGCTGTCAGTAGCGCTGCGAACCCCAGAAGCGCGAGTGGGAGACGCTGCGGAGCTCTGCTGTGACGTTGCGCCACGCTCGGCCGCGTCTCGTGTCGAAGATCCTAGAACCTGGTGGGGTGATTTGGCAAATCCGAGCACAAGATGGGCGGTCTCGGCCGGCTTCTCGACGTTTGGGGAGTGGCCGGCGCCGGCGATCAGCCGCGTCTCGGCGCCGGGGTCTCCGCTCGCGTACTGAGCCAGCGCCCGCCGCGGGTCGTTGACGATCTGCTCTTCGGCGCCCATCAACACCAGCAGTGGCTTGCCGGTCGAGCGCATGCGCCGGTCGAGCGACTTTTCGCCGATGAAGTCATCGGTTCCAGATGACGATTCGTCGTACGCCGTGTAGGTCATCCGCTTGACGTCTTCGACGAAGGCGTCGGGCACGTCGAACCCGGGCGCGAAGGCGACCGCCAGCCCGTCCTCGATGGAGAAGTCGGGCTTGATCCGCCACAGCGCCTCGCCCAGCACGGGCTCGAAGGCGAGGCCGGCGATGAAGCCGAGGTCCCCGTAGGAGTTGTCGGGAGGCATGTCGATGATCGCGACCCGGTCGACCAGCCGTGGATCCTGTTCGGCGAGAGCCACGGATACGGCGCCCCCGAGCGAGTGGCCGACCACCTCGGCCTTGCGGACCCCCAGCTTCCTCAGTGCCTGCGCCACCAGCTTTGCCTGGTTCGCTGGGGTGTATCCCGTCGCCGGCTTTTCCGAGCCGTCGTGACCGAGCAGGTCGACGGCGACGACGCGGTGGTCGCGTTCCAGCGCCGGTCGCATCCCGTCCCACCAGTCGATCCCGCAGGTGAAGCAGTGGATCAGGACGATCGGCTCGCCGCCGCGGGGGCCGCTGTCGACGACCTGCATTTCGCCGCCAGGCAGGTCGAGGATGCGGCCGCCGGGCACGGTCACCTCTGCCGGCTTGGTTTCTCCGTCGACCAGGAGGGCGTTGACCGCCAGCAGCGCGATCAGCGCCACGGCCACCCCGATCGCGATCTTCCAGCCTCTCCCCATGCCGGTCGTTACCCTAGCCCTCGTGAGCGAGAAATTCGTCATCGAGGGCGGCGTGCCGCTCTCTGGAGAGCTGACCGTCGCCGGCAACAAGAACGCGGCGTTGCCGATCCTTGCCGCCTGCCTGCTGACCGAGGAGGAGGTGCTGCTGCACCGGGTGCCGCGGATCCGCGACACCGAGGCCCAGATCGCCCTGCTGGAGCAGCTCGGGGTCGAGGTCGCCTGGGTCGCCGACAACAGCGTCCGCCTCTGCGCCCGCGGGGTCGCCGAGGCGGCCGTGGACGAGGAGCTCTCGAGCCGCATCCGCGCCTCCTTCCTGCTCGCCGGGCCGCTCCTGGCACGCTTCGGCGAGGCCCGGATGCCGCCTCCGGGAGGCGACTTCATCGGCCG
The DNA here is from genome assembly GCA_036513995.1 of Solirubrobacterales bacterium. GTDB lineage: Bacteria > Actinomycetota > Thermoleophilia > Solirubrobacterales > 70-9 > VAYN01. The sequence continues at coordinate 2,420 of DATBXZ010000038.1, forward strand.
CCGCCGCCTCGACGCCCATCTCGACGCCTTCAAGGACCTCGGCGCCCGCGTCGACGGCAACCGCTGGATCGAGCTGACCGCCCCCGGCGGGCTCTGCGCCTGCGAGATCTTCATGGACGAGCCCTCGGTGATGGGGACCGAGAACGCGCTGATGGCGGCGGCCCTGACTACTGGGGCGACGAAGATCTCCAACGCCGCCTCCGAGCCGCACGTCCAGGACCTGGCCCGGCTGCTGACCAAGATGGGCGCCCGCGTCGACGGCATCGGCTCCAACGTGATGGTCGTCAACGGCGCCGAGAGCCTCGGCGGCGCCGAGCACACGATCTCCCCCGACCACATCGAGGTCGGCAGCTTCATGGCGCTGGCGGCCGCGACCGGAGGCGCGCTGCGGATCCGCGACGTCGCGGCCGCCGACCTGATGATGGTCCGCCGCCAGTTCCGCCGCCTCGGTCTGCGCTCGGAGATAGACGGCGAGGACATGGTCGTCCCCGCCAACCAGAAGCTGGAGGTCGAATCCGACCTTGGCGACGCGATCCCGAAGATCGAGGACGGCCCCTGGCCGGCCTTCCCGGCCGACCTCACCTCGATCGCCCTGGCCCTGGCGACCCAGGCCGAGGGCGAGATCCTGATCTTCGAGAAGATGTTCGAGAACCGCCTCTTCTTCGTCGACAAGCTGGTCGCGATGGGCGCTCGGATCACGCTCTGCGATCCCCACCGGGCGATCGTCAGCGGTCCGAGCCGGCTTCATGGCGAGCGCGTCGAGAGCCCCGACATCCGCGCCGGCATGGCGATCCTCATCGCCGCCCTGGCCGCCGACGGCACCTCCCATATCGGCAACATCCGCCAGATCGACCGCGGCTACGAGCAGATCGACGAGCGCCTGCGCGGGCTCGGCGCGCAGATCGAGCGGGTCTCCGCCGAGGTCCCTGCCTAGCAGGGCTTTCGCTCCGCCTCTCGTAAGGTCATCAGGCCGATGATTCATCCGATCCCACCCGGAACCCGCGACGTGCTTCCCGCGGAGATGCGCGAGCTGCGCCGCCTGCAGCGGGCGCTGCTCGACGTCTTCGAGGACCGCGGCTACGGCGAGGTGGCGACGCCGGCGATCGAGTACGACGAGGTGCTCGCCCGCGGCGACGGTCGCACCGCCGGCGGTGCCTACCGCTTCTTCGACGAGGGCGGCGGCCTGCTGGCGCT
>DATBXZ010000039.1:0-12872 GCA_036513995.1 Solirubrobacterales bacterium
CGCGGTACCGAGATCCGCATGCACCTGCCGCTGCGATCCGCCGTGGGAGAGCTCGAGCGCGGCCCCGCCCAGGTTTCCGCCGCGACCGAGGCGGCCGAGTTGAGGGTCGGCGATCCAGACCTGGTCGCCCCAATTCTCAGCCGCGCCCTCGGCGCCTTTGCCGCCCGCCGGGAGGTCACCGTTGACCGCCTCTCCGACGCGATGCTGCTTTCCGACGCGATCTCCGCCGGCGCTCTCGAGGGCTTCGAGGACGGCCACGTCTCGCTCAGCATCCTCGATCGCGACGAAGGCGTCGAGCTGCGTGTGGGGCCGATGAAAGACGGCGCCGCTGAGCAGCTGCGCGCCAGCCTCGACCTGCCTGAGCTTGGTGGCTCCCTGGAGACGCTGGCCGACGAGGTCCGGGTCGAACGGGACGGCGGCGGCGAGTTCCTCGTCGTCGGCATCGCCTCGCTCGCGACCTAGTCGCCGCCCTCTCCATCCTGTTCGGCGACCTCGGCGCGGATGCGCTCGAGGGTGCGCCGGAGGATGCGCGAGACGTGCATCTGCGAGTGGCCGATCCGCTCGGCGATCTGCGACTGGGTCATGTCCTCGACGAAGCGCAGCCGCAGCACCAGCCGCTCGCGCTCGTCGAGATGAGGGAGGGCGCCTTCCAGCGCCAGCTTGTCCTCGACCAGCTCGAAGCCCTCGTCCTCGTCGCCGACCCACTCCGAGGCCGGCGATTCTTCCTCCTCGCCGCCGACCGGCCGGTCGAGCGAGAGCGGCCGCCGGTTGTGGTTGGCCTCCAGCACCTCCAGCACGTCGCCGGGATCGACCTCGAGCTTGGCGGCGATCTCGCCGACCGAGGGCGAGCGCTGCAGCTCGACCGTCAGCGCCGAGATCGCTTTGTCGACTTCGGCCATGCGGTCGTGCAGCCCCCGCGGCACCCGCACGGTCCAGACGCGGTCGCGGAAGTGGCGCTTCAGCTCACCGAGGATGGTCGGCGAGGCAAACGCCGTGAACGGGGTGCCGCGGCCGGGCTCGAAGCGGTCGATCGCGTTGACGAGGCCGAGGCTGGCGACCTGCAGCAGGTCGTCGAAGGACTCGCTGGCGCCGCGATAGCGCAGCGCCAGGTTCTTGGCGAAGGGCAGGTAGCGCCGCACCAGCTCCTCGCGGGTCGCCTGGTCGTGGTTGGCGGCGAAGCGCTCCCAGAGCGCGTTCTCGCTCGTCAAGCCGTCCCCGGGGCCGGGCGACGGTTCGTGCTGAGCTGGTCGGGTCTCTTCCCTTTTCGCTGCCATCGATGCCTCGCGCCGGATAGTTACACCGGCGCCGCCCTGAGGGCGTTGATGCGAAGCCGTGCAGCGCCCGGGGTCACCTTGACCACCGTGCTCACACCATAGCGGTGGCGGGTACCCTGGCTCGATCGTCTCGCTCGTGTTGACATCGGGTTCCAGGCCCCGGTTTGCCAGTCTCTTCTGGTCGGCCCTGATCGCGGTCGCGATCCTCTTGGCCGTACCGGCCGGCGGCCAGGCTGCGCTCTGGCATCCAAAGCCGACCACCGCCGCCTGGCAGTGGCAGCTGCAGGGCAGGATCGACACGGGCGTCGCCGCCTCGGTCTACGACGTCGATGGCTTCGAAACGTCGAAGGCGACGGTGCGGACGCTGCACCGCCAGGGCCGCAAGGTGATCTGTTACCTCGACGTCGGCAGCTGGGAGAGCTACCGGCCCGACGCCGGCCGGTTCCCCCGCTCGGTGATCGGCAACGTCTACGAAGGCTTCCCGGAAGAGAACTGGCTCGACGTTCGCCGCTTCCATCTCTTCGCCGGCCCGCTCCGAGACCGGATCGAGATGTGTGCCCGCAAGGGCTTCGACGCGGTCGAGCCCGACAACATCGCCGGCTGGGAAAACAAGACCGGCTTCGACATCACCGCCGCCGACCAGCTCCGCTTCAACCGCTGGATCGCCCGCCAGGTCCACGCGCACGGCATGTCGGTGGCCCTGAAGAACGACGGCGGCCAGGCGCGGGAGCTCGTCGGCAGCTTCGACTTCGCGATCGTCGAGCAGTGCTTCCAGTACCGGGAATGCGGGCTCTACCGGCCTTTCACCGAACACGGCAAGGCGGTCTTCGAGGCGGAGTACGAACTCGACCCGGACCGCTTCTGCGCCGCCGCCGAAGCAATCGACTTCAGCGCGATCCGCAAGTCCTACGACCTCTTCGCCCAGCCCTGGCGGCCGTGCGTCTCGCCTGCTCGGACTGGGAAGGCTAATCTCGGGTAGGCGGTCAGGACGCAAGCGGCAAAGGAGAACCGATGGGATTCGACCAGTACCACGAGCCACCCGAGGAGCTCTCGGCGGAGACCCGCACCTTTGCCCGCCTCTGTGCCTCGCTGACCGAGGAGGCGGAGGCGATCGGCTGGTACGAGCAGCGGCTCGCCGTCGAGGGGGACGCCGACGCCAGGGCGATCATGCGCGACGCCCAGGGCGAGGAGTTCAAGCACTTCGCGATGGACCTGGAGTTCCTGCTCCGGCGCAGCCCGCGCTGGCAGGAGATCTGCGCAGGAGTGCTCTTCCAGGACGGCGACATCGTCGAGCACGGCGAGGCGGCGGAGGCCGGTTCGGCCGACGCCGGTGACGGGGGCGAAAGCGAAAGCGGGACCGCCGCGAGCTCGCTCGGAATCGGCAGCCTCAGGGGGGAGGATCGATGAACCACCTGCTGCGCCACCTGGCGCCGATCTCAGATTCGGGCTGGGAGCTGCTCGACGGCGAGGCGCGCGAGCGCCTGCTGCCGCCGCTGGCGGCGCGCCGGCTGGTCGACTTCGCCGGCCCCCACGGCTGGCAGCACTCGGCGACCAACCTCGGCCGCGTCGAGGCGGTCGACTCGCCTGCGGCCGACGGTGTCGCCGCCGCCCAGCGCCGCGTCCTGCCGCTGGTCGAGTTGCGGGCCGAGTTCTCGGTCTCGCGAGCCGAGCTGGCCGACAACGACCGCGGCGCTCTCGATGCCGACCTCGAGCGGCTCGACGAGGCGGCGCAGCGGATCGCGATCGCCGAGAACGTCGCCGTCTTCCACGGCTGGGCGAAGGCCGGCATCGCCGGTATCGCCGAGGCCTCGCCGGTCGAAGCGCAGGCGCTCGGCGCCAGCGCCGAGGACTACCCGCGCTCGGTGGCCCGTGCGGTCGAGGCCCTGCGCGAGGTCGGAGTCGAAGGCCCCTACGGCCTCGCCCTCGGCCCCGACGAGTACACGCGGGTGATCGAGACCGCCGAGCACGGCGGCTATCCGCTGTTCGACCACCTGGAGAAGATCCTCGGCGGGCCGATCGTCTGGGCGCCGGGAGTGAAGGGCGCCGTCGTCCTCAGCCTGCGCGGCGGCGACTTCCTCTTCGAGTCCGGGCAGGACCTGGCGATCGGCTATAGCCATCACGATGCCGACGCCGTGCATCTCTACCTCGAGGAGAGCTTCTCCTTCCGGGTGGCGACGCCAGAGGCCGCGGCGCCGCTCAGCTCCTGAGCGGCGATTTGAAGTGGAGCAGGTGGACCTTCGAGGGGATGCCCGGCTCATCGCTGGCGGCGATCCGCTCGGAGGACTCGACCTGAATCTCGAGGATGCGATCGAGCGTGCTGCCGAGCAGCTCCGACACTTCCGACCAGCCCTGCTTGTCGACGATCATGGGCGTGCGGCTCAGATGCAGATCGTCGACCTCGTCTAGGGCGCCGCTTTTCGAAGCCTCCTCGATGTCGTCGAAGACCGATTTGAGCATGGCTCCGGCCACCCCGGGGCGGAGGCTCTCCGGCAACCGCGCCAGTTCGGAGTCGCTCAGGAACTGATGCCTGGTGGCGCGATAGAAGTGCTCGGTGGCGCCGCGGCGCTGCTTCGTGTCGACGAGCTCGATGCAGTCGTATTTCTCCAGGACCCGGACGTGGTAGGCGACCAAGTTGAGGCTCTGTCCCAGCTGCTGGGAGAGCAGGTTGGGGCTGGCGACCCGCTCGTTGAGAATGATCAGGATCTGTACGCGCAGGGGATGCGCGAACGCTTTGGCGACGATTTGTTCGACGCCCTCGTTCTTCTTCGCTTTCGGCAAGGCGACTTCCTATCGTCGTTTTCCCGGTCGGGCCGTTGCAGAACTGATTGATAGAAATATTCAAAGTATCACTCGGACGCGGTCGCACCTGGCAGGCTTGGGCGATGGCGCCCTGGAAGCTGCCCTTGCTCGTGATCGCGATCATCGTCCCGATCGCCCTCGGCTTCTATGCCGGCGGCCCCGGCATGGGAATCGGGGTGGGAGCGCTGGCGGCGGTGGGAATCGTCGTCGTCGCGGTTCGCCAGCGCCCGCGTGGCGAGATCGGAGAGCCGCCTGTCGGCGCTGGGCGTCGGCGGGTGCTGATAGTCGTCAGCCGCCCGCTGGACGAGCCGGCGGCGATCGACGAGGTCGTCCGCCGCGTGCCGGGGGCCGGCGCGGCTCCTGGGGGCACCGCCGAGGTCCTCGTCCTCTCGCCGGCACAGGTCGGCTTTCTCGATCGCTGGGCCTCCGACGTCGAGGCGGCTCGGCGCGAGGCCCAGGAACGGCTGGTGATCACCGTCGCCTCGCTGGCCAAGGCCGGTGTCGCCGCCGAGGCGAGGGTCGGCGACGAGGACTTGGTGCAGGCGGTCGAGGATCAGCTGCAGAGCTTCGCCGCCACCGAAGTGATCCTGGTCACGGGCACGGCTGCCGAGGACTCGGCGGGGGAGGCCGCGGCAATCGAGCTGGAGCAGCGCCTGCGGGCCGAGTTCCGGCGGCTGACGCTCAGCGGTCGAGCAGCTCGCTGAAGCGCAGCGCGGCACGGGTGGGGATCACGAAGCTGTCGCGTGTGTGCAGGAGGCCGGCGCCGGTGAGGTCGCGGATCGCCCGCTCGATCGCGTCGCGTTCGGCGAAGCCGGGGGACTCGCCGCCGACCTCGCGGACGAGTTCGGCTCCCGTGAGCTGAATCGGGTGGAGGGCGAGCAACTGCTGCAGGACCGCGGACTCCGTCGCTGCATCCGCGACCGCCGGCGTGCGTATGTCGTCGGTCTCGTCCATGGCCCTGGCCGCTAAGTCTCCGGGCCGGCCGGACTCTCCCCTGCCGGCTCGTCCCTCTCCATCGTGCGCAAGATGTGGCGCCGCACCGGGTGGCGCCGGGCCACCAACAGTTCGTTGTCGTCCGAGCGGTTGAGATTAGTCATCGCGGCCCGTGCAATATAGAGCAAACGAAACGTTCTGTCTGCAGGGCTCCTGTCTGCGCTCAGGCGTCCTCGCGGACCCCACCCATCTCGCTGAAGACCGCGGTGACGCCCCCGTCTTCGCGCTGCTCGTCGGCGATCACGTGGGAGACCGCGTTGATCAGCGCCAGGTGGGTGAAGGCCTGGGGGAAGTTGCCGAGGTGGCGACCGGAGTCGGCCTCCAGCTCCTCGGCGAAGAGGTCGAGCCAGCCGGCCGCCTCCAACAGTCGCTCGCAGAGCTGCCGCGCCCGCTCGCGCTCGCCGATCTCCGAGAGCGCCGAGACCAGCCAGAAGGAGCAGATCAGGAAGGTGCCCTCCTTGCCGTGGAGCCCGTCGTCGGTCTCGTGGACCTTGTAGCGGAGGACCAGCCCGTGCTCGGTCAGGTCGGCGGCGATCGCGTTGACGGTGGCGACGACGCGCTCGTCGTCGGGCGGGAGGAAGCGCAGCAGCGGGATCAGCAGCAGCGAGGCGTCGAGCGCGTCGGTCTCGTAGTGCTGGCGGAAGACGCCGTCGCGGACGCCGCGCTCGAGGATCTCGGCCTGGATCTCGTCGGCCTTCGCCTGCCACTCGTCGGCGAGCTCGTCGAAGCCGATGCCGCGGGCGAGGCGGACGCCGCGGTCGACCGCGACCCAGATCATCAGCTTCGAGGAGACGTAGTGCTGGGGCTCGCCGCGCGACTCCCAGATCCCCTGGTCGGGCTCGTGCCAGGCGGCGATCGCCGCTTCCACCTGGTAGCGGATCAGCTGCCGGTCGGCCGGGGTGCCGCGTCCTTTGAGCGCTTTTTCGTGCAGGTAGATCGAGTCCAGCAGGGCGCCCCAGACGTCGTTCTGGCGTTGGTCGTAGGCGCCGTTGCCGATCCGCACCGGTTTCGCGCCGTCGTAGCCGGAGAGGTGATCGAGGGTCTGCTCGGTCAGCTCCATCTCGTGGCCAATCCCGTACATGATCTGCAGGTCCGGGTGGTCCTGGCAGACGTTGACGATGAAGCGCATGAAGTCGCGCGCCTCCTGGTCGAAGCCGAGCGTGTGCATCGCCCAGAGGCTGAAGGTCGAGTCGCGGATCCAGCTGAAGCGGTAGTCCCAGTTGCGTTCGCCGCCCGGGGTCTCCGGCAACGAGGTGGTCGGTGCCGCGACGATCGCCCCGGTTGGGGTGTAGGTGAGGCCCTTGAGGACGAGGGCGGAGCGCTGCAGGTGGATCCGCCAGGGATGGTCGGGGAACCTGCCGTCGCGCAGCCAGTCGCGCCAGAACTCTTCGGTCGAGTCGAGCCGCTCCAGGGCCTCGGGGGCGCTGCGCGGGCCGCCGAGGTCGTCGTTGCCCCAGGTGACGGCGCAGAAGCCGCTCTCGTTCTCGCGCAGCCTGAGGCTGCCGCGGACCGTGCCGTCCTCGATCGTCAGCTCCATGTCGCTGGTCAGGCGCAGCTCGGTGCCGTCCTCGGCCCGGGCGACCGCCTCGCCGAGCTCGCCACCGCTCCAGCTCGCCGCCTCCAGCCCGTAGCCGAAGCGCGGCAGGCACTCCATCTCCATCTCGACCTCGCCGTCGATGCAGGTCATCGTCCGCAGCAGCGAACGGTCGGATTCGTGTTTGGTGTCGGGGCGGCTGCCCTTGCCGTCGGAGGTGGCCCACTCGGCGATCGTGAGGGCGTCGTGGACGACGACCCAGCCGCTGTCGGTGACCCAGGTCGTCTCGATCACCAGCGTGCCGGGCTCGTAGCGGCGGCCGATCGGGACGACGACGCCGCGCGGTTTGACCCGGAAGTGGCCGGCGCCACGATCGAGCAGGGCGGCGAAGGCGCTGGGCGAGTCGAAGCGAGGGAGGCAGAGCCACTCGACCGAGCCGTCGTAGGAGACCAGGGCGGCGGTGTGGCAGTCGGAGAGGAAGCCGTAGCTGCCGATCGTGGGAAAGCGGTCTTCGCGGGCGCTCACGGCGCCATCCAAGCTACCAACGGTCGCGGGCGAAGGACGAGCGCGGCACCGTCGCTACGCTGATCGCGATGATCCTGCCGTTCGCCCACGTGACCGGCATCTACGGCCCGCTGGAGCTGGCACCGATGCTGATCGCCGCCGCTCTCTATGCGAAGCGAGCCGCCACCCTCGCCGCCAAGGGGCGCCCGGTGCCGCTCTGGCGCCAGGTCTGCTTCGGAGCGGGCCTGCTGGTAATCGCCGTGGCGCTGATCTCGCCGATCGGCGACGTCGCCGAGCAGCTGGTCATCGCTCACATGGTCGAGCACCTGCTGATCGGCGACGTCGCCACCCTGCTGCTCGTCCTCGGCCTGACCGGGCCGCTGCTGCAGCCGATCCTGGCGATCCCGGTCTTCGATCGGCTCCGCGTCCTCGTCAATCCGCTGATCGCCTTCCCGCTCTGGGTCCTCAACTTCTATCTGTGGCATGTGCCGGCGCTCTACGACGCCGCCTACGGAGGTGCGCCGCTGCACGCGCTCGAGCACGCGACCTTCGTCTTCTTCGGCTGCCTGATGTGGATGCCGGTCTTCGGGCCGCTGCCGGTGCCGAAGTGGTTCACCGCCGGCTGGAAGGTCGTCTACGTGATCGCGGTGCGCTTCGCCGGGGCGATCCTCGGCAACGTGCTGATGTGGTCGGACACGGTGCTCTACAAGATCTACCGCCCCGGCGAGCGCGAATGGCACCTCTCGCCGGTCACCGACCAGAGCATCGCCGGCGTGATCATGATGGTCGAGGGGACCTTCCTCGGCCTCGGTCTGCTCGCCTGGTTCTTCTTCAAGGCGGCCCGCGAGGGGATCGAGAAGCAGCGCCTGCTCGACCTCGCCCTCGAGCGCGGCGTCGAGCTCGACGACGAGCGCGCCCAGCGAGCCGTGGCGGCGGGCCACGGCGATCGCCTGGAGAAACAGCTGATCGCCGCCGGAGGGGACCCAGGCACGGCGAATGAGTAGCCCGGGGGAGCGCCTGCGGGCGTGGCTCGTCACCGGCCCGGTCGGCCGTGGCCTCTCCTTCGCGATCGATTTCGCCGCGGCGTTGCGCGCCTTCGTCTCTCGCTAGGGTCCTGCGTCCGATGAAGACGTCCCTCAAAGAGCTGCCCGACTCGCGCGTCGAGGTCGAGGTCGAGGTCCCCGCCGAGGACGTCGCCCGCGCCACCTCGCGCGCCGCCCGGGCGATGGCCAAGGAGATGCGGCTGCCGGGCTTCCGCGAGGGCAAGGCGCCGCCGTCGCTGGTGATCCAGCGGCTCGGCTTCGGCCCGGTCCTCGAGGAGGCGATCCGCGAGGCGCTGCCCGAGTGGTACGAAGAAGCGCTGCTGGACTCGCGGGTCAGCTCGATTGGCGACCCCAGCATCGAGATGGTCTCGACCCCCGAGGGCGAGGGCGAACCGCTGGCCTTCAAGTTCGAGGTCGGGGTGCGGCCGGCGGCGCAGCTTGGCGATTACAAGGGCCTGGAGGTGGGCAAGGCGGAGACCGAGGTCTCCGAGGACGTGGTCGACACCGAGGTCGAGCGGGTGCGCGAGAGCTTTGCCCGGCTGGAGCCGGTCGAGCGCGAGGCCGCCGAGGGCGACTCGCTGCTGATTGACTTCGAGGGGCTGATCGACGGCGCCGCCTTCGAGGGCGGCAAGGCCGAGGACTACCTGCTGGCGCTCGGCTCGGGGTCGCTGATCGAGGGCTTCGAGGAGCAGCTGACCGGGGCCAAGGCAGGCGCCGACGTGGCGGTCGAGGTCACCTTCCCCGACGACTACCAGGCGGAGCACCTGGCCGGCAAGGCGGCGGTCTTCAAGGTCAAGGTCAAGGAGGTGCGGGAGAAGATCCTGCCGGAGCTCGACGACGAGTTCGCCGCCGATGCCTCCGAGTTCGAGACCCTGGAGGAGCTGCGCGCCGACATCCGCGCGAAAGTCGGCGAGGCGCTGGGCAGCAGGGCCGAGGAAGACTTCCGCATCGCCGCGATCGACGTCGCCGTCGACGCCGCCAGCGTCGACGTGCCGGCCGACCTGGTCACCGCCCGCGCCACCGAACGTTGGGAGCGGATGGAACGCCAGCTCGCCCAGCGTGGCATGGACCCCAATGCCTTCCTGCAGATGCAGGGCAAGACCCGCGAGGAGCTGATCGAGGAGTCCAAGCCCGACGCCGAGCGGGAGCTGAAGCGCGAGGCGGTGGTCACCGCGATCGCCGCGGCGGAGGCGATCGAGGTTAGCGACGAGGAACTGGTCGAGGCGCTCGAGCACAGCGCCGAGCACGAACGGACGACGCCGGAGAAGCTGCTCGCCAGGCTGCGCCAGAACGGTCGCGACGCGATGGTCGTCGAAGACCTCAAGGCCCGTAAGGCGATCGAGCTGGTGGCGGAGTCGGCGGTGCCGATCTCGCTCGAGCAGGCTGAGGCGCGGGAGCAGATCTGGACGCCGGAGAAGGAGCGCGAGAAAGCCGGCGACCTCTGGACCCCCGACTCCGAGTAGCCGGTCTATAGAGTCTCCGCCATGAGCCCTCTGGTACCGATGGTGGTCGAGCAGACGTCGCGCGGCGAGCGCGCCTTCGACATCTACTCGCGCCTGCTGGGCGAGCGGATCGTCTTCCTCGGCACCCCGGTCACCGAGGACATCGCCAACCTGATCGTGGCCCAGCTCCTGCATCTGGAGTCCGAGGATCCCGACAAGGACGTCAGCCTCTACATCAACTCGCCCGGCGGCTCGGTCTATGCCGGGCTGGCGATCTACGACACGATGCAGTTCATCAAGCCCGACGTGCAGACGATCTGCGTCGGCGTCGCGATGAGCATGGGGGCGCTGCTGCTCAGCGGCGGCGCCGCCGGCAAGCGGATGACGCTGCCCAACTCGAAAATCCTCATCCACCAGGTCTCCGCCGGGTTCCAGGGCCAGGCGACCGACATCGAGATCCACGCCAAAGAGATCATCGACGTGCGCCGCCGCCTCGACGAGATCATCGCCAAGCACACCGGCCAGCCTTTCGAGAAGGTCACGAAAGACACCGATCGCGACTACTTCATGAGCGCCGAGGAGGCGGTCGAGTACAACATCGTCGACCGCGTCATCGCGCACCACTGAAGCGCTCGGCCTTTCTCGTCCTCGCCGCTCTCCTCGCCCTGGCCGCCCCGGCCACGGCCCGCATCTCCAGTCCGGTCGGCGCGGTCCCCTATTACGGCCACGTCTTCCCGGTCCAGGGCCCGCACGGAACCCGCGGCCCGATCGGCGAATTTGGCGCACCCCGCAGCGGCGGCCGCACCCACGAGGGCTTCGACATCGTCGCCGCCTGCGGGACCGAGCTGGTCGCGGTCACCGATGGCCGGGTCCTGCGGACCGGCTACGACCCCGTCCTCTACGGCAACTACCTGCTGATCCACGGCGAAGGCGAGCAGCGCAGCTACTTCTACGCCCACTTGCCGCGACCGCCGCTCGTGCACGAGGGCGAGCGGGTCTGGGAGGGGGAGCGCGTCGGCGCGGTGGGGGAGACCGGCAACGCGATCAGCGTCGGTTGCCACCTTCACTTCGAGATCCACGTCCACGGCGTCCCGATCGACCCTCTGCCGGACCTCGAACGCTGGGATCGCTACAGCTAGGCCGGTTCGCTTTTGGTTAGCCGAGGGCCCGTTCGAACCAGAGGTCGGCCTTGACGTTGGCGTTGTAGGCCGGAATCTCGTGGTAGCCGGCGCCGCGATAGAGCGCGACCGCGGCGGTCAGGTAGGCGGAGGTGTCGAGTCGGACCGAGCGGCAGCCGCGCCGGCCGGCGATCGCCTCCAGCTCGGCGAGGATCCGCCGGGCGAGACCGCTGCCGCGAAACGGAGGGGCGACGAACATCGTCTTGATCTCGGCGAACTTCGTGTCCAGGTAACGGACGCCGCCGAGCCCCGCCGGCGCGCCGTCGACCCGGGCCAGGAGCAGCACTCCATTGGGCGGGACGAGATCCGCGGGTGGCCCCGCCGCGATCTCGGCCTCGATGTCTAGCTCGATTTCAAGCGGCCCGTCGGCCTCGCGGATAAAGGGGTCGAAGAGCTCCATCACCTCCGGCGCGTCGCGCCGGACGGGAGACAGCCCGGTCAAAGCCCCAGCTCGTACTCGACCCACTCCGAGCGCTCGGCGCCGGTGCTGTCGTAGAGCCGTTGGGCGGTGAGGTTGTCGGGGGCGGTGGCCCACTCGAGATGGGCGGCACCGCGTTCGCGGGTGACCTCGGCGCTGGCCTCGATCAGTGCCCGGCCGACGCCGCGCCCACGGGCGGACTCGGTCACGAAGAGGTCGTTCATCAGCACCGACTCCCTGGCGCTCAGCGAGGAGAAGTGCCAGTAGAGGCAGGCGTAGCCAAGCAGCTCGCCGCCGTCGCGGGCGCCGAGCAGCATCCCGTCCTCGCTGGGGGTGAGGAAGCGGTGGAAGAAGGCGCGGTTGCGCTCCTCGTCTATGTCGTCGACCCGGTAGAAGCGCTGATAGGCGGCGATCAACGGCAGCAGGCGCTCGAATTCACCGTCCTCGACCGGGGCGATCTGGAGCGCGGCTGGCATCGACTCCACCGTATCGCCATCGCGCAAGGCCCGAGTCACGAGCAGGGACCGCCGCACGGGCGAAGTAAACGAGACCTCACAACCCGGTTTGGCACCCGATTAAGCTGTCGGGGCCGCCGGAGGTCAAGATCGTCCCGTTAGGAGGGGATTCCGCTGGCACGTCCCACAGACTCGAACGAGCAGCTCCTCTGCAGCTTCTGCGGCAAGTCGCAGCGCCAAGTCAAGAAGTTGATCGCCGGCCCCGGCGTCTACATCTGCGACGAGTGCATCGACCTCTGCAACGAGATCATCGACGAGGAGCTCACCGCGGCACCCGCCTTCGAGCTGGAGAACCTGCCGAAACCGCAGGAAATCCACGACGTGCTGGAGGAGTACGTGGTCGGCCAGGAGGCCGCCAAGCGCTCGCTCGCCGTCGCCGTCTACAACCACTACAAGCGGGTCCAGATCGCCCAGTCCGAGGAGACCGAGGTCGAGCTGCAGAAGTCGAACATCATGATGCTGGGCCCGACCGGGTGCGGCAAGACGCTGCTCGCCCAGACCCTCGCCCGCATCCTCAACGTCCCCTTCGCGTTCGCCGACGCGACGGCGCTGACCGAGGCCGGCTACGTCGGCGAGGACGTCGAGAACATCCTCTTGAAGCTGATCCAGGCCGCCGACTACGACGTCAAGAAGGCCGAGACGGGGATCATCTACATCGACGAGATCGACAAGATCGCGCGCAAAGCCGACAACCCGTCGATCACCCGCGACGTCTCCGGCGAAGGCGTGCAGCAGGCGCTGCTGAAGATCCTCGAGGGGACGACCGCCTCGGTGCCGCCGCAGGGTGGGCGCAAGCACCCCCACCAGGAGTTCCTGACGATCGACACCACCAACATCCTCTTCATCTGCGGTGGCTCCTTCGCCGAGTTAGACAAGGTGATCGAGCGGCGGGTGGGCGACCGCGGCGTCGGCTTCGGCGCCGCGATCTCGGCCCGCGAGGAGAAGGACGCCGGCGAGTGGTTCGAGCAGGTGCTGCCGGAGGATCTGATCGAGTACGGCTTGATCCCCGAGTTCATCGGCCGCCTGCCGGTGATCACGGCGATTCACCAGCTCAGTCGCGACGACCTGACCACCATCCTGACCGAGCCGCGCCACGCGCTGACGCGCCAGTTCCAGCGCTTCTTCGAGTTCGATGACATCGAGCTGGTCTTCTCCGAGGACAGCCTCGAGGC
>DATBXZ010000040.1:0-2365 GCA_036513995.1 Solirubrobacterales bacterium
CCCGATTGGCTGACAAGGTCCGACCTCCAGCGAACAGGCACGAATAAGCCCGCAATCAAGCGGTTTCCCGAGATCGGGTTCGTGCCTGTTCGCGGATGTTCGGGGTGCCACGGAACGCAGATGGGACGCAGAGACTGCATCTGCAGTCTCCGGGCGATCAGGTCGACCGTAGCCGCACAGGCGCCCTTCGTGACCCCGTCGCCCAAAGGCACCAACGAAGCCGTACCAAGGGGGAAATTCGCATTCGCTGCCGTTACACGTCTTGCCGTAGCTATCAGCGATGTTCTAGACGCTCAGGCTAGTTTCCAGCTAGGCGGCGCGCGCAAGAAAGAAAGACCACGAAGGGGACCGCCATCACGCCGAGCGAGAAGAAATAGATCGCCCGTAGGCGCCGAGGAGCCCATAGCCACAGGGTGCCCTCCCGCCGGCGTCTTCTCTGGCATTGGCGGGCTCGGGCCACTCTTCTACAGCCAAAGCCTCGTTTTCCTCCGGGGTCTTGACTAGGAGCGCCCGGGCCTCTTTCGGCTCGCCTCGCTGCGACCACCACCCCTCGCATGCCGCCGTCGAAACCAGGTCGCAAGCTGCCGTATCCGTACATCTGACGGTCCATGCCCCGGGGTCCCATCAAGGCGGGAATGCCGTGACTCTCGAGCAGGCATCGGGATCATCTCGCCTTCGAGCGGATCGTCGGTATAAGCGAACTGGACCAACTTGCTCAGTTCATGAAGCCTCTATTCGGCTTTGAGGCTGGCCTTGAAGGCGGGGCCGGCAAGGCCCACTTCACCTAATCCGAGGAAGGTGGTCGCCAGGTCGCCGGTCCAAGAGGCGGTGCCGTCAGGGTTTCGCTGGAAGTTGGCGCTACCGGTGAACGGTGCCGACGGGGCGACGGTGGCGGTGTTGAGCGCGTGGTCGAAGAGAAAGTCAGTCGCCGGACCACTCGCGCTGACGGCGCGGGAGATCTTTACCTGCCCGTGCCGTTCGCTGACGGAGGCGATGAAGACGGCTTCGCCGGCGGCGACTCGAGATTCGGGTTCGGTGTTGGCGAAGAAGCTGATCGCTTCGCCTGGGTTAGAGGCATCAAGGAATGCGTTGTTGGATTGGCGCGGCTGGCCAGGCCCGGGCCCTTGACCCGCAGAGGTGGCGCAGAAGTAGATGGTCTTGGCTCCCTTCCTGTGACTCGCGAAGATCGCCGGCCATTCGCCGATGCCGCCCTTGACGCGATGAACGCTGACGTGGGTGTAGCCACCCTCGCCGCGGAAGCGGAACGTACCGGCGAGGACGCCGAGCCGGGCTTCGCTCACCGCCGAGGATCCCCTGGTCTCGCACTTCTTCGGCAGCCTGGCGTGCTGGACGCGAAAGGAGCGCAAGCGAAGCGCGACCTTGCCGAGCTTACCGAACGAGGCGTGTATCGCGGTCGGCGTGATCGTCCCACGGGTCGCATAGTCGGCGCTCGAGGAGCCCTTGGCGACCCTCACAGTGACGGTACTATGGGCCCCTTCAATCACGCCGAAGAGGTCAATCCGGTAGCCACCGGCGCCGCGCAGGCTTACCTGGGCGAGCTCCGGACTCGCGAGCGAGCCGGTACTCGCGGAGACAGGAACGGGCGCGAGGAGGCAGGCGAGAAGGCCGAAAGCGAGAAAACAGCGGAGACAGGTGAATCTCATCTGATCATCGCCCTGCCCGCTGATGCCGCCTGCGCCGAGGACGATGATGGGATTTTTTTACACACCTGCTCTGGCCTTTGAGCGTCTTGCGACGAAGCCTTTTTTGCAAACGAGGTGTCGCTTTGCCGGCCCCACGGGGACCAGCACGGTTGGGCTCGGCAGGACAGGCGCGGGGAAGATGGGCTTGGCTTGAGAGGGGCGCTGTAGATGTGCGTCGATGCCTCCGGCATGCTCAGGCGGCCGCCGGCACCGGCGGTGCGGATGAGCATATCGATCGGATCTGAGGAGAAGGCGTCAAAGCTCACCGGGTCGCAGTCTAGATTGGAGACGGCAGTAGTAGGACACCATCCCCCACCACGACGGACTCGGCGGAAGTGGCGCGCGCCGACTTCCGCGAGGCGCCGCTCGGCCCGCTTCGATGCCTTCATTGGGTGGTCTCGATCCGCCATAGACGGCGGCGACCCCGAGCGCAGCGAGCGGGTTGATGGCGGCCCGGCCCCCAATCCCTCTTGGTCGGGGGTGTTGGCGCAGCCAATCCTGCCAACCTGACTGGCGTGTCGAACTACGGGACCGCGCTTCTCGAACGCGCCCTGAGTGCTCGGCCTCGGCGTTGAGGGCGGGTTGAATCAGTTGGCGAGCGTCGTCGCTTTTAACGATTTATCACAGGCGCGGCCGCCAAGGCCCAGAACCATGCCGGGCAC
>DATBXZ010000041.1:0-2990 GCA_036513995.1 Solirubrobacterales bacterium
CGGCTCGACCTCGCCCACGGCCTGGCGACCCAGCGCCTCTTCTCCTCGACCGTCGCCTCGGTGGAGTGCGAGCTGCGCAACGGGATGCTGCATCTGCCGCCGGGCCCCGGCCTCGGCGTCGAGATCGACGAGCGCGCGCTCGACCTCCATCGGCTGGACGTTCGCTAAGACCTACCGGCCCAGGACCCCGGTAAGTCCTCGAGCTTCGATGATCTAAGTTGCCCGGGCGTGGACCCGACCAACGCCAACACCGCCCTCGCCTCGGCCTTCGTCGAGGAGCTCGCCCGCGGCGGGCTGCGTCACGCGGTGGTCTCCCCCGGCTCCCGCTCCACCCCGCTCGCCATAGCGCTCTGGCGCCAGGCGGAGATCGAGGTGACGGTGATCGTCGACGAGCGCTCGGCGGCCTTCTTCGCGCTGGGAGCCGCGCAGGCGAGCGGGACGCCGGTGGCGCTGCTCTGCACCTCCGGCACAGCGGTCGCCAACTACCACCCGGCCGTGATCGAGGCCGACGAGTCGGGCCTGCCGCTGGTCGTGCTCAGCGCCGACCGGCCGCCGGAGCTGCGCGGGATCGGCGCCGGGCAGGCGATCGACCAGATCAAGGTCTTCGGCGCCTCGGTGCGCTGGTTCTGCGAAGTCGGGACGCACGGGGCCGACGACGAGGGGCTGCTCCACTACCGCTCGGTCGCCTGCCGGGCGCTGGCCGCCGCGCGCGGCGAGACCCGGCCCGGCCCGGTTCACCTCAACCTGCCCTGGCGCGAGCCGCTGGCGCCCGTACCGGTGGAGGGCGCGGTGACCGCGACCGATCCGCTGGCGCTGGACGGGCGCGACAGCCGGCCGCTGACGGCGGTGACGCGGATCGACCTCGAGCCGTCCACCTTCCTCTTGGAGGAGATGGCGGGCCACATCGGCGACGCGATCGCCGGCGTGATCGTCGCCGGGCGCCAGCTCGACCCCGAGCTGCGCGAGCCGCTCGCCCACCTCGCCCGCGTCTCCGGCTTCCCGATCCTGGCCGAGCCGACCTCGCAGCTGCGCTGCGGCCCCCACGACCGCTCCCACGTCGTCGCCGCCTACGACCTGCTGCTGCGCGACGAGCGCTTCGCCCGCTCGGCCGTCCCCGACTTCGTCCTGCGCTTCGGCGCGATGCCGACCAGCAAGCCGTTGCGCGCCTGGCTGGCGGCCAGCGGCGCCAGCGAAATCGTGATCGACCCCTACGGCGGCTGGAACGAGCCGAGCAACCGCGCCGCGGCGATTCTGCGGGCGGATCCGACCGAGCTGGCCTCGGGCTGGGCGGCGCGGCTGGAGAAGGAACCGCGCGGAGCCCCCGAGGCCTGGATCGCCGCCGAGGCAGCCGCGCAGGCGGCGCTGGACGCTGAGTTGGGCAACTCCGGCACCGGTGCGGGGGGGCAGGGACTGGCGATCTCGGAGCCCGCCCTGCACCGCGCGCTCGGCCAGGCCCATCGCGACGGCGACCTCGTCTACACGGCCTCGAGCATGCCGATCCGCGATCAGGAGGCCTTCCTCGGCGCCGGCGATGCGGACACGCTGTTCCTCTGCAACCGCGGCGCCAACGGCATCGACGGCCTCGTCTCCTCGGGCATCGGCGCCGCCCACGCCAGCGGCCGCCCGACCACGATCGTCAGCGGCGACCTCGGCCTGCTCCACGACGTCGGCGGCCTCGCCGCCCTGCGCGACGTCTCCACCCCGGTCCGCATCATCGTCGTCGATAACGGCGGCGGCGGCATCTTCCACTTCCTGCCGCAAGAGAAAGCGCTGGCCGGCAACGAGTTCGAGGCGCTGCTCGGGACTCCGCGAAGCGTCGACACCGCCAAGGCCGCGGCGCTCTTCGACCTCCCCCATCGCCGCCTCGAGTCCCTCGCCGACCTCCCCGACGCCCTCGCCGCCGGTACCGGCTTGATCGAGGTCAGAACCGACCGCACCACCAACGTCGCATCCCACCGCCACCTCCAAGAGCGCGTCCAAACCGCCCTGACCGCGCTGCGCTGAGAGGGGTCGGGGGGACTCTCGACGGAACCTCCCGCTGTTCGTGACGGCGAGGGTCCCCCGATCCCTCTCCACCCACCTACTCGGCCAGCAACGGCAGCAACGCCTGCAACTTGACCTCGGTCTCCGCCAGCTCGGCGGCCGGGTCGGAGCCGGCGACGACGCCGACGCCGGCGAAGAGATGGGCCTCGCGGTCGCGCAACAGGGCACTGCGCAGGGCGACGCAGAACTCGCCGTCCTCGGTCGCGTCCATCCAGCCGACCGGGCCGGCGTACCAGCCGCGGTCCATGCCCTCGAGGTCGGCGATCGCCCCGGCGGCCGCGGGCCAGGGCTCGCCGCCGACGGCCGGGGTCGGGTGCAGCATCCCGGCCAGCTCGATCGCCGAACGGGGGTCGGCCAGCTGGGCGATCACCGGCGTCGCCAGATGCTGGATGTTCGCGACCTTGACGATCTCCGGCTCGGCCGCCGCCTCGACCCAGACGGCGTGCGGGCGCAGGGCGCGAACGATCCGCTCGGCGACGATTTGCTGCTCGCGCCGGTCCTTGTCGCTGCGCAGCAGCTGCTCGCCGAGGTGGTCGTCGACGGCGGGGTCGGAGCTGCGCCGGGTCGAGCCGGCCAGGGCGACGGTCGAGACGCCGGCGCCAGAACGACGCACGAGGAGCTCCGGGCTGGCGCCGATGAACGCCGCCTCCGCGGTGCCGGCGCAGAAGCAGAAGCAGGCCGGGAACTGCTCGCGCATGGCCCCGAACAGAGCCGCCGGGTCATGGGCGGCACCGGCGCCGACCACGACCTCGCGGGCGAGCACGACCTTGCTCATCTCCCCCGCGCCGATCCGGCTCGTGGCGGCGGACACCGCGGCTTCGAAGTCCCCCGGCGGCCGGGCGCTGCGGATCTCGGCGTGCGAGGTCGGGTGCGGGTCGAGCAGCGGCAACGGCGCCGCGCCGCGTAGGCCGGCCAGGCGCGCCGAGATCGCCCCGCTGTGTGCGTCC
>DATBXZ010000042.1:0-6973 GCA_036513995.1 Solirubrobacterales bacterium
GGCCGAAGAAGCGGCGGCGGCCGAGCGCCAGGGCGATCAGGGTGCCGAGGACGATCGCGATCGCCGTCGCCACCACCCCCGCCTTCAGCGAGGTCAGCAGCGCTTCGCGGGCGGATTCGCTTTCGAAGGCCTTGCTGAACCAGTCGAGGGTCCAGCCCGGCGGCGGCCATTTGAGGATCTTGCTCGAGTTGAAGGCATAGATCCCGATCACGATCAGGGGGATGTAGATGAAGGCGAGGCCGATCCCGACGGCGACCCGCAGCAGCGCCCTTGCTCGTCGCGAGAGCCTCATCAGACGTGCTCGAAGGCGCCGAGCTTTCGGGCCACTCCGAGGTAGGCGATCATGACCACGATCGGCACCAGCGCCAGGGCGGCCGCGAACGGCAGGTCGTTAGTGATCGAGGAGGAGATGACGTTGCCGATGAACTGGTCGTTGGAGACGAGCCGCGGCGTGATGTAGTCGCCCAGGGTGAGTGAGAAGGTGAAGATCGAGCCGGCGACGATGGCGGGGAAGACGAGCGGCAGGATCACCCGGCGGAAGGTCGTGAACGGCGCCGCGCCGAGATCCTCGGAGGCGCTGATCAGCGAGTCGGGGATGCGTTCGAGGCCGGCGAAGATCGGCAGGACCATGTACGGCAGCCAGAGGTAGCTCATCACCAGCCAGACGGCGGTGACGCCGTAGCCGGGTCCGTGCAGGCCCAGCGGGCCGAGGGCCCAGTTGATGACGCCGTCGTTGGAGAGCATCGTGCGCCAGGAGAGGACCTTGACCAGGTAGCTCGACCAGAGCGGCATCAGCACCGCGACGAGCAGGATCCCCTTGCCGCGCCGGCTCGCGACCTTCGCCATGTAGAAGGCGATCGGGAAGGCGATGACGACGTCGGTGAAGGTGACCAGGGCGGCGGTGCGGACGGTCCGCCAGACGATGTCGCGGTAGACCGGTTCGTTGACCAGCGTTTCGAAGTTTTCGAGGCTGAAGCCCTGGATAACTTCGCCGCTGAGCGGGTCGACGGTCCAGAAGGCGGTGATCAGGAGGACGGCGAGCGACCCCAGGTAGAGGATCACCAGCCAGGCGCCGGGCGCGGCCAGCAACGCCCCGACCTGGAGACGGGGACGACCGTAGAAGAGGCCGGCGAGCCTGCGGCCCGCCGGCCTCTTCGCGGCGACTGCTTCAGTCGTCATCTACGGGGACTGGCTTGCCTAGCCTTTGATCGAGGTCCAGGCCTGGACCCAGTCGTTGTAGTCCTTGCAGTCTTCTTCGCCGTTGCCGCAGTCGGCCAGCGGCGTTTCCCAGTAGTAGACCCGCTTCCAGAACGCCGGGTTTTCGGCGTGGTATTTGGAGCAGAATTCCTTGTCCGCGGTGTGGTCGCAGGCCAGGCTCTGGGCCGGTGCCTCGCCGAAGAATTCGGCGACTTCGGCGTTGGCCTGCGGCGAGACGATGTAGTTCATCCACTCGTACATGCAATTCGGGTGCTTGGCCTTGGAGCTGATCATCCAGGTGTCCGACCAGCCGGTCGCGCCCTCCTTCGGCAGGAAGCCCTGGCTGGCGGGGCTGGCGGCCACCGGTTCGCCTTCGCCCTGCAGGGCGAAGTACTGGTACTGCCAGGTGGTGCCGACCTCGTTGTCACCGCTGGCGAAGGCCTGGATCTGCTTGGCCGCGTCAGACCAGTATTCGCCGACGTTGGCGCGCTGTTCCTTCAGCAGGCCGACCGCCGCTTCGAACTGTTCTTCGTTGAGCTCGTAGGGGTTTTCGATTTCCAGGCTCGGTTCGTGGAACTTCAGGTAGACCGCCGCTTCGGCGATCGACATCGGGTCGTCGTACTGACTGATCTTGCCCTTGTACTTGGCGGCGACCTTGGGGTTCATCGTCACTTCCCAGGAGTCGGGAGCGGGCTTGACGTCGTCGGAGTTCCACATCAGCAGGTTGGCCCCGCGCCCGTGCGGGATCCCGTAGTGGACGCCTTCGAAGGTGTTGTAGGGCTGGTTCTTGAGATCGCTGAAGATCGTCTTGTAGTTGGGCACCAGGCTGACGTTGACCGGGTCGACCTCGCCGGCGGCGACCAGGCGCGCGGTCGCGTTGCCGGAGGCGGAGACGCCGTCGTACTGGCCCGTTTTCATCAGGTCGACCATTTCGTCGGAGGTGCCGGCGACCTTGTCGTTGACCTTGCAGCCGCTTTCCTGTTCGAATGGCTTCGTCCATTCCGGTTCGACGTAGCCGGCCCAGGAGATCAGGTTGAGTTCACCCTCGCCCTTGCCGAGCTTCTGCAGTTCGTTGCCGCCGCCGCCGGTGCTGCTGTCGCTGCTGGAGCCACAGCCGGCAAGGACGAGCATGAACACGACCAGACCGGCGACGACGAGCCACGCCGTACGGGCGGAGTGAGCGTCCCTTCTCCTCATGGTGAATCCTCCTCGTTAGTTGACTTCCCCTGCACGGCGGCCGCGTGCTCCGGGCGCCATCCCACCAGGACCTCTTTCCCCTGTTGGGGCGACGCCGTCGCCGACGCCCCCTCGAAGTTCTGCCTGACCAGCTGCAGCTCGCCGCCGGCGTCGAGCGCCACCGTGTAGCGCGTCACCATCCCGGCGTAGGCGACCTCGGTGACCCGGCCGCGCTCGCTGTGCAGCCCGTCGGTGGCGGCGCCCGCCGCGAGCAGCTGGATCTTCTCCGGGCGGATCGTCAGCCGCCTGCCGTCGCGCTCGATCACGTTGGAGACGCCGACGAAGCCGGCGACGAACTCGTTCAGCGGCCGCTCGTAGAGCTCCTCCGGCGGGCTCACCTGCTCGATCCGCCCTTCGTTGAAGACGGCGATGCGGTCGCTCATCGTCAGCGCCTCGTCCTGGTCGTGGGTGACGTAGACGAAGGTGATCCCGACCTCGCTCTGGATCGTCTTCAGCTCGACCTGCATCTGCTCGCGCAGCTTCAGGTCGAGGGCGCCGAGCGGCTCGTCGAGCAGCAGCACCTCGGGCCGGTTGACGATCGCCCGCGCCAGCGCCACCCGCTGGCGCTGGCCGCCGGAGAGCTCGCCGGGCCGGCGCCCGGCGTACTCGGGCAGGCGGACCATCTCCAGCGCCTCGTCGCGGCGCTTGCCGCGCTCGGCCTTGTCCACCCCGGCCACCTTCAACCCGTAGGCGACGTTGTCGCCGACGGTCATATGCGGGAACAGGGCGTAGTCCTGGAAGACGGTGTTGACGGCGCGATCGTAGGGCGGCACGCCGCTGACCTCCTCGCCGGCAAGCTCGAGCGTGCCGCCGCTGGGGTCCTCGAAGCCGGCGATCATCCGCAGCGTCGTCGTCTTGCCGGAACCGGAGGGGCCGAGGAAGGTGAAGAACTCGCCGCGCTGGACCTCGAGGTCGATTCCCGCAACCGCGACCACCTCGCCGTAGTGCTTGGTGAGGCCTGCCAGACGGATGTCGGGGGGTGAGGCGGCTACAGGCGTGACGTTATCCGAGCTGTTCAGGAAAGCAAGGACAATTCAGTGCTCAGGCGTTGTACGGGGTGGAGCACGGCGCTGATTGAGGAGGGAGGAGTCGGGGGTTCCTCTCGCTTGCTGTCTTTTTCGCTGTGGAGTACGCGTCTCTCGCTGCGCCTAGAAGGCGAAAAAGGTAGCGCCGCTGCGCGAGAGGAACCCCCGACTCCTCCCTTGACAGCCAGCTCTGATCCACCAAGAGCACCGATCCTTGGGAGATAAAGTATGGCGCCCGAGCCCAACCATCTACAGCTGAGCGCTCGTCACCCGGCGGGTACTGATGCCGACGTGGGGAGGGGCAGGTGCCCCCTCCGAACGTTTTGCGGAGGAGGAGGGGGGCACGCCCGAGGCGTCAGCTGTTCCGCCTCCCTTCGACGAGGTACCGAGAGAGGAGGGGGAACCTGCCCCTCCTCTCTTTTAGCCCTAGTAGCCCGCCGGGTGACGGGCGACGAAGCCTTCGTTGCTCAGCAGTTCTTCGTGCCAGCGGGGGCCGGTGCCGCTGGAGTCGCCGGCGGTGTCCCAGCGGACTCCGGCGATTTCGGCGTAGGCGTGGCCGGGGTTGGCGTAGACGGTGATCCAGCGGCCCTTGCCGGGCAGGCCCCACTTTTCCATTGGGCCGGACGGCAGCGGGCTTTCGATGAATTCGCCACCGTGCAGCGCGAAGCTGACGGAGCCGGAGCAGTCGTAGCCTTTGTCCCACCAGCGGGCGTGGCCGCCACCCCAGATGTAGGGCTTGGTGCGGATCTTGTTCGCGGCTTCGATCACCGCGTCGACGCGGGGCGGAGCGCTAGTGGGGGGGATCAGTTCCCCGGTGGGGAGCAGCTTTGCCTTGGCGGTCGGGGTGCAGACGTCGATGGCGGTGGGGGTGAGGCCTCCGGTCGCGCAGGCCGCCGAGGCGGCTCCCGGGGCGACGAGAGCGACAACGGCGAAGGCCGCCGATAGCGCCAACGCCGTTTTGAGCTTCAACTTGTCAGACAGCAAACCGATCTCCTCTTGTCGGCCTACGGGGTTAGCTGTCGGGCTAGCGCTAAGAAGAGCCTGCGCTCCCACCTGAACTAGATGGGTTAGCCCCGAAAACGTGGTTCCCCCGTTCCCAGATCGCCTATGAGCGAGTGGGACTCGGCGTTTCGGTTCTACGGACCGGCGGCAGTCTAGACCATCGGCCGGCAGCTTGCTCACAAAACGCAAACATTTAGTTGCCTTTCGCACTTTCATCCCGTCTTCCTGTCGACCGCACGGCTGCTAGCTTGGGCTTTGGGATGGAACTTGCCGGCCGCACAGCACTCCTCACAGGCGCCACCGGCGGCCTCGGCCGGGCGATCGCGCTGGCGCTGGCCGGGCGCGGGGCGACGCTGGTGCTGAGCGGGCGCAAGCCGGAGGCCCTGGAGGCGCTTGCCGCGGAATTGCCCGGCGAGGGCCACGGGGTGGTCCCATCCGACCTGTCCGAGGCCGGGGCGGCGGAGAAGCTGGCGGCCGAGGCGGGGGCGATCGACGTCCTCGTCGCCAACGCCGGCCTGCCCGGCACCGGTCGCCTCCCCGAGTTCACCGCCGACGAGCTGACCGGCGCCCTGCGGGTAAACCTGGAGGCCCCGATGCTGCTGGCGAGGGCGCTGGAGCCGGGGATGCTGGAGCGCGGCTCGGGCCACATGGTCTTCGTCGCCTCGCTCTCGGGCAAGTCGGCGACCCCCCTCTCCTCCGTCTACAACGCGACCAAGTTCGGCCTGCGCGGCTTTGCCCTCGGCCTGCGGGCGGATCTCGATCCGCTCGGGGTCGGCGTCTCGATCGTCTCCCCGGGGACGATCCGGGAAGCCGGCATGTACGCCGATTCCGGCGCCCCTCCCATCACCGGCCTCGGCACCGGCTCCCCCCAGCAGGTCGCCGACGCCGTGGTCAAGGCGATCGAACAGAACAAGGTCGAGGTAACGGTGGCGCCGCTCCAGCAGCGCCTGCTCGCCCACTTCGCGCTGGCCAGCCCCGGCATCGCGGTCAAGATCGCCAGCGGCGAGGCCGGCCAGAAGGCGGCGGCAACGGTCGCCGACGGGCATCTGAAGACGGGCAAGAGGTAACACGACGATCTTGGGAGGCAGACGATGAGCAGCAGCGATTCCTTTGGCGCCCGTTCGACCCTTTCGGTGAGCGGGCGCGACTACGAGGTCTTCCGGCTCGACGCCCTCGCGGAGCGCTTCGACGTCGCCCGCCTCCCCTACTCGGTCAAGGTCCTGCTCGAGAACGTCCTCCGGCTCGAGGACGGCGTCTCCGTCAGCGCCGCCGACGTCGAGGCGATCGCCGGCTGGGACGCCACCGCCACACCCAGCGTCGAGATCCCCTTCCAGCCGGCGCGGGTGCTGATGCAGGACTTCACCGGCGTCCCCGCCGTCGTCGACCTGGCGGCGATGCGCGACGCGATGGAGGAGATCGGCGGCGACCCGGCGGCGATCAACCCGCTGGTCGACGTCGACCTGGTGATCGACCACTCGGTCCAGGTCGACGCCTTCGGCAACGCCGGCGCCTTCGCGGTCAACGCCGAGCACGACTTCGAGCGCAACCGCGAGCGCTACTCGTTCCTGAAGTGGGGCCAGCACTCCTTCGACAACTTCCGGGTGGTGCCGCCGGCGACCGGGATCTGCCACCAGGTCAACCTCGAGCACCTGGCCCAGGTCGTCTACAGCCGCGAGAACGGCGGCGTCCTGCAGGCCTACCCCGACACCCTGGTCGGGACCGACTCGCACACGACGATGGTCAACGGCCTCGGCGTGCTCGGCTGGGGCGTCGGTGGGATCGAGGCCGAGGCGGCGATGCTGGGCCAGCCGATCTCGATGCTGCTGCCGCAGGTCGTCGGCTTCAAGCTCGGCGGCGAACTGCCCGAGGGCGCGACGGCGACCGACCTCGTCCTCACCGCGACCGAGATGCTGCGCGAGCGCGGCGTCGTCTCCAAGTTCGTCGAGTTCTTCGGCCCGGGCCTCTCGACCCTCGGCCTCGCCGACCGGGCGACTCTGGGCAACATGTCGCCGGAGTTCGGCTCGACCTGCGCGATCTTCCCCGTCGACGCCGAGACCCTGCGCTACCTCGACCTCACCGGCCGCCCGACCGCGACGATAGAGCTGGTCGACGCCTACGCCCGCGAGCAGGGGATGTTCCACGACGATTCCAGCCCCGACCCGGTCTTCTCCGACCTCCTCGAGCTCGACCTCGGTGAGGTCGTGCCCAGCATCGCCGGCCCGAAACGACCGCAGGACCGGGTGCCGCTTGCGCAGGCCAAGGACTCCTTCCTCGAGGCGATGGGGGAGTTCGACCCCGAGGCGGCGGCGCAGATGGGCAACGGCCGCGACGAGGCGATCGAGGAGTCCTTCCCGGCCTCGGACCCGCCGGCCGAGGATCACGACGACGAGCGCGGCAAGCCGCGGCCGGCGGTCAGCGGCACCGCCGTCGCCGAGCGCGGCAGCGAGGACGCGATCGCGGTCAAGCTCGAGGACGGCAGCGAGTTCGAGCTCGACCACGGCCGCGTCGTGATC
>DATBXZ010000043.1:0-3155 GCA_036513995.1 Solirubrobacterales bacterium
ATCTCCTCCAGTGCCTGCCCGGCCGCCGCGATCGTGGCCGCGATCGCGGCGGCCGGGTCCGCGGGTGGCGGTTGCGGCAGCCGCGGTTCCGCCTCGCCGCGGCTGCGCAGCTCGGCGTGGACGCCGGCGACGATCCCCCGCAGCCCGTCGATGTCATACGCCGCCACCAGTTCCTCGCGCGACTCCTCGCCGGAGAGGAACTCGGCCAGGGCTTCGTCGAAAGCCTCGCGGGCGGCCCGTGCCGTCTCCGGCGCGTCGAGGACGCGGAAGCCGGGATCGACCCCGGCCGCCACCGGGTGGCCGGCCAGGAGCCGGTTGCAGAAGCCGTGGATCGTCGTCACCCAGGCGCTGCCGATCGCGCCCAGCAGCTCCGCCGCCCGCTCGGAGCCAGCCTCGGCCCGGCGCCCCAGCTCGAGCCGGATCCGCTGGCGCAGCTCGGCCGCCGCCTTGCCGGTGAAGGTGAAGGCCAGGATCGCGTCGGGGGAGACGCCCTTCTCGCAGACGAGGCGGCAGTAGCGGTCGACCATCACCCCGGTCTTGCCGGTGCCGGCGCCGGCCTCGAGCAGGACGTCGCGGCCGCTGACCGCGATCGCCGCGGCCTGCTCGGGGGTCGGAGCGCGCTCGCTCATCTCTCCTCCACGTCCTCGTCCTCCTCGTACTGCGGCGCCCGGTCGCGGCGGCAGATCGGCGCGAAGTCGCAGAAGGGCGGGCAGGTGTCGTGTCCGCGCAGGCCGCGGCGCGGGCCGGGGTCGCGGCGGATGTCGCCGGCGCGCATGCGGGCAACGATCTCGCCGGCCCGCCGCCGCGAGTCCGCCAGCAGCTCCTCCAGTCCCTCGCCGTCGACCACGTCGCGGGGGTAGAGGCCGTAGTCGGCGAGGTCCTCGGCCGCCGTCTCGGCGACGACCCCGCGTGGCCGCCGCACCGAGGTCCCGCGCAGCGGGTGGTAGAGGCCGCCGACCGGCTCTCCGCCCCAGTGCCGCTCCACCGCCAGCAGGTAGAGCGGCAGCTGCAGCTTCGCCTGCTCCTCGAACTTCTCCCGCGGCGTCACCGAGCCGGAGAGCTTGTAGTCGATCACCAGGGTGCGGCCGTCGGCGGCGCGGTCGACCCGGTCGATCGCCCCGTGCAGCCCCCAGCCGTCCAGCTCCAGCGCCGGGCGCTCGCTGTCCTCCTCGCGAGCGCCGAAGCTCGCCTCCAGCAGCCAGGGCTCGAAGCCGCCGGTCTCGCGCTCTGCCTCCTCGGTGAGGAAGCGTTCCAGCAGGCGCTCGACCCGCCGTGCCATCGCCCGCTCGGCCGGATGGGAGCCGAGCTCGCGCTCGGCGACGACCGCGGCGACGATCTCGCGGCCGCGCGCGGTCCAGGCGGCGAGGGAGTCGGGGCGGGGGAGGGGGTCGCCGCCGGGGCGCTCCTTGTAGAGGCGGTCGAGCGACTCGTGCATGAGGCCGCCCTGGACTAGCGGGTCCGGCACCGGGTCGAGCGGCTGCGGGTCGAGCTCGTGGCCGACGAACCAGCGGTAGGAGCACTGGTCGAAGCCCTCCAGGGTGGTGCCGCCGTAGGCGGGGACGGCGGCGAGGGACTGGATCGCCGCCGGGTTGGTCAGCGGGCCCGGCGCCCGCGAGGCGGCCTCGGCGATGCGGGCGACGGCAACCCGATCGGCGATGCGGCCGGCGCGCGCCGCCTCGACCCCGACCGCGGTCAGCAGGGCCCGCGGGTCGGCGCCGGGCCCATGCGCGGCTAGCGCCCGCGCCAGCTCGTCCTCCGAGGGTGCCTCGGCGAGAGGGTGGACGACCCGCGCCAGGTCACGGGAGTGGGTGATCTCCTCCTCGACGGGGTCCGGGGCGGTGCCGTCGGGCGCCGGGGCCAGCAGCGCCCGCACGTCGTCGAGCAGCGGCGAGCGCGACTCGGCGCCGCCGTTCTCGTCGCTGTCGCGGTAGGAGAGGAAGAGGCGGCGTCGTGGCAGCGCCAGGCAGACGCCGAACAGGTAGCGCTCCTCGGCTTCGCTGTCGCGGCGTGGGTCGAGCCCGAGCGAGCCGCGCTGGGCTTCGGAGAGGAAGGGGTCGCCGCCGCGGTCGCGGCGCGGGAACTCGCCGTCCTGCAGCGAGCCAACGAGGAGGTGGTCGAAGCGCCCGGCGCGCAGCCGGTAGGGGCTGGCGATCCGCACCCGGCCCTCGACCGGACCGCTCCAGACCCGGAACCGGAGCCCGGCGATCGTCGTCGCCAGCTCCGCCGGTCGCGGCGCCAGCTCGCCGAGCTCGGCCAGCTCGCCGAGTGCGGTGGCGATCGCCCCGGCCGCCCGCAGCTCGAGGCCGTCGCCGGGGCCGAGCGCCGGCCCGTCGCCCTCGCCGCGCAGCGGCCGCGAGGACATCGTCGCCGCCAGCCGTGCGACCGTGGCCGCGAGGGTCGCCGGCGAGCGGTCGGCCGCCTCGCGTAGCCGCACCAGGTCTCGCGGTGGCTCGCCCTCCTCGCCCTGCCAGAGCGCCAGCGCCGCCGCCGCATCCTCGACCCGCCCGCGCCGCAGCCCGCGCTCCAGCCAGTCGACCCGTCCCTGGGAGAAGCCCGAGGGACCGCGCAGGTAGCGCAGCAGGTCGCCGGCCCGCCCGCTCCCGAACTCGGCCTCCAGCAGCGCCACCAGGGCGCCGCCGACCGCGGTTCCGGCGACGGGCAGCTCCGCCTCCAGCGCCGTCGCCACGCCGTTGGCCTCCAGGGCGGCGGCGATCGCCGTACCCCGCCGCGTCGGGTCGCGCAGCGCGATCGCGATCTGGGCCGGGTCGGCGCCGCCGGCGACCAGCTTCGAGACCTCGGTCGCGATCGCTTCGGCTTCGCCCCGCACCCCGGCCGAGCGCAGCAGCAGAAGGTCTCCGTTCGCCGCCCGCGGCTCGGCCCCGGCCAGGCCGAAGCCGCGGGCGAGGTGGAAGAGCAGCGCGCTCGCGGTGTTCCCCGGCTCCGCCTCCAGCGCCGTCTCCTCGGCGGCGCCGATCCGCTCGCGCAGCTCGCCGAGCAGGCGCGAGCGCACCGCCAGCGCCGCGTTCCCCGCCTCGTAGGGAAGCGCCACGGTCACCTCGGTCAGCGCCGCCAGCGCCGCGACCAGCTCGAACTGGTTGGGGGTGAGGTCGTCGAATCCGTAGAGGAAGACGGGCCGGTCGCCCCAGAA
This sequence comes from Solirubrobacterales bacterium, assembly GCA_036513995.1. Classification (GTDB taxonomy): domain Bacteria; phylum Actinomycetota; class Thermoleophilia; order Solirubrobacterales; family 70-9; genus VAYN01. Next base: position 3,149 of record DATBXZ010000043.1, read on the forward strand.
GGAGCCG
>DATBXZ010000044.1:0-4860 GCA_036513995.1 Solirubrobacterales bacterium
CTGCCCGCGGTGGCGCGCGCCGCGGCGCGGCTGCTCGATGCCAGCGTCGCTCTGATCGACCGCTCCAGCGCCGTGCTCGCGGTTGCCGGCGCCTCCCCCGACCAGGAGCGGAAGCTGCTCTCCAAGGACGAGGGCGTGACCGTCGTCGAGCTGCGGGTCGCTGATTCGGCCGTCGGCGAGCTGCGCTACCGCGCCAAGTCGCCGCCGGACCCGGCGATCGCCCGCATGGTGACGACGCTGCTGGCCCTGGAGCTGGAGCGCTCGCGCTCGCCGGAGTGGGAGAGCGAGGAGGTGGCCAGCGCCTTCGTCGCCGCCGTCCTCGCTCGCGAGGTGACTGACCGTGGCGACATCGTCGCCCGCGCCGCCGAGCTCGGCGCCGACCTCGATCGCGGCGCCGGCGTGCTGGTGCTGCGGGCGGCGCCGCGGGCGGCGCAGACCGGGGAGTGGCGGGAGCGGGTCCTGACCCTGGCGATGCGGGCGCTGCGCTCGCTCGCCCAGGGCTCGCTGGCGACGACCGAGGACGGCGAGGTCGCCGCCGAGATCGCCGTGATCGTGCCGGCCGAGGACGACGAGCGGCTCGCCCGCGCCGCCGCCGGGCTGGCCCGCGAGCTCGACGACAGCCTCTCCGGCTTCCACATGACCGTCGGCCGCAGCCGCCGCAGCGCCGACCCCGTCGACCTCTACCGGGCCGGCAGCGAGGCACGGCTGGCGGTCAACGTCGGCGAGGCCGAAGGCGAGGCGCTGCTCGCCTTCGAGGACACCGGCGCCTACCGCCTGTTGCTGCCGGCGATGAGCGAGGACCCGGGCGAGCTGGAACGCTTCTACGCGGAGACGATCGAGCCGCTCTCCAGCTACGACGAGCAGTACGAGACCGAGCTGGTGGCGACCGTCGAGGCCTACCTCGACAACGACGGCAACGTCGCCGCCACCGCCAAACAGCTCTTCACCCACCGCCACACCGTGCGCTACCGCCTCGAGCGGGTCAAGGAGCTCTGCGGCCACGACGTCTCCGCCACCGAGGGCCGCGAGAAGCTCGGCCTCGGCCTCAAGGCGATGCGCGTGCTCGGCATCGCTTCCCCCCGCGGCCCGGCGCTGGAGCCCGGGAGCAAGGGCGGCAAAGTGGCCAGGACCGCGACGGAGGAGTAAAACTCAGGGCTCGCTGGGGAGTCGGCTAATGGTAGGCCACTGGCTTTTGGTGCCAGCCGTCCCGGTTCGAGTCCGGGCTCCCCAGCTTCGCCTTGCGGGCGTCCGCGGGGACGCTTAGGGTTTTCCCGTGGAGATCGGAGGAGCGTCGATGGACCCGGAAGTCCGCGCCGGCCTGGCCCGGAGCTGGAAGACCCTGATGACGGTCGGGGTGCTGGCGATCGTCGTCGGCTGCGTCGCGATCGTCGTCCCGGAGGTCGCAGCGGTGGGGACCGCGATCTTCATCGGCTGGATCCTCCTCGTCGCCGGCGCCTTCCTGGTCGCCGCCGCCTTCTCGGCCCACTCGGTCGGCTCGCTGGTGCTGCGGCTGCTGTGGGCGGCGCTGACCGTGGTCGTCGGCATCTACCTGATCTTCGAACCGCACAACGGAACCCTCACCCTGACCCTGGTCCTGGGCATCTACTTCCTCTTCATGGGCATCACCCGGGTCACCGTCGCCTTCCTCGCCCGTGGCCAGCAGAACGCCGGCCTGGTCGGCCTCAGCGGCGTCTGCGGGCTGCTGATCGGGATCCTCGTCCTCGCCAAGTTCCCCAGCTCCGCCGACTGGGCGATCGGCCTGCTCGTCGGCATCGACCTGATCTTCGCCGGCTGGATGCTCACCTCCGTTGCCCTTGTGGGCAAAGACCTTTCACGCAGCGCCTGATCCCGCAGTTCCGGCGCGCCACTAATACGATCCGCCGGTGAGTTCTCCCTTGGTTCTCGTCATGGCGGCGGGGAAAGGAACGCGTATGCGTTCTTCCACGCCGAAGATGTTGCATCCCGTCTGCGGGCGGGCGATGGTTGCCTGGTCGATTCTCGCCGCCCGCGAGGCCGGGGCAGGGCGGGTCGCGGCGATTGTCTCTCCCGGCCAGGACATCTCCGCCGGCCTCCCCGCGGAGGTGGAGACGGTCGAGCAGCCCGAGGCCGACGGCACCGGCGGCGCGATCCGCGCCGCGCTGTCGCTGATCGAGGCGAGCGAGACGGTCCTCGTCCTCTCCGGCGACGTGCCGCTGATCTCGACCGCGACGATCGCCGGCCTGCTCGAGGCCCACGCCGCCTCGCCGGCGGCGGCGACGATGCTGACGATCGAGCTCGACGACCCCGGCGCCTACGGCCGCGTCGTCCGCACCGCCGCCGGCGACGTCGAGCGGGTGGTCGAGGCCAAAGCCGCCGGCGACGCCGACCCCGCCCAGCTGGCGATCCGCGAGATCAACGCCGGCACCTATGCCTTCGACGCGGCGCCGCTGGCCGCCGCCCTCGCCGGCCTCTCCAACGACAACGCCCAGGGCGAGTACTACCTGCCCGACGTCTTCCCGGCCCTGCGTGAGGCCGGCCACACAGTCGCCGCCCACCTCGCCGACGACCTCGCGGTGACGATGGGGGTCAACAACCGGGTCGACCTCGCCGCGGTCGAGGCCGAGGCCCACCGGCGGTTGCTCGAGGCCCACATGCTGGGCGGCGTCACCGTCGTCGATCCCGGCTCGACCTGGATCGACGCCGGGGTCGAGATCGACGCCGACGCCCGCATCGAGCCCGGCACCAGCCTGCGCGGCCAGACCCACGTCGGCGCCCACGCGGTGGTCGGCCCGCTCACCACCCTGGTCGACAGCTCCGTCGGCGTCGAGTCCAGCGTCGTCCACTCCTACCTGAGCGAGTGCGAGGTCCGCGACGGCTGCGCGGTCGGTCCCTTCGCCTACCTGCGCCCCGGCGCCGTGCTCGACGCCGGCGCCAAGGCGGGCACCTTCGTCGAGATCAAGAACTCCCACGTCGGCAAGAACGCCAAGGTCCCGCACCTCGCCTACATAGGCGACGCCGACGTCGGCGGCGGCAGCAACCTCGGCGCCGGCACGATCACCGCCAACTACGACGGCTTCGAGAAGAACCGCACCGTGATCGGCGTCGACGTCCGCATCGGAGTCGACACGCTGCTGATCGCGCCGGTGGAGGTCGGCGACTCCGCCTACACTGGCGCCGGTGCGGTGATCAAGGACGATGTCCCGGAGGGGGCACTGGCCGTGAGCGAGAACGCACAGAGGAACATCGACGGATACGCGGCCGAGAAGGCGGCGAAGATGCGAGAGGAACAGAGCCCGTGAGCACGATCGAAGAGCGCCCGCAGGTGCCCAGCGCCATCCAGCACGACTACTCGAAGCGGATGATGGTCTTCGGCGGTCGCAGCTCGATGGACCTGGCCGCCAAGGTTGCCGGCAAGCTCGACCTCGACCTCGGCCAGGCGACGCTGACGACCTTCGCCAACGGCGAGGTCTACTGCCGCTACGAGGAGTCGATCCGCGGCGCCGACGTCTTCATCGTCCAGTCGACCTGCGCCAACGAGCAGAGTGGGATGACGCCGAACGACTCGCTGATCGAGCTGCTGACGATGATCGACGCCGCCCAGGGCGCCTCCGCCCACCGGATCATCGCCGTCATGCCCTGGTACGGCTACGCCCGCCAGGACAAGAAGTCGGCCCCGCGCGAGCCGATCACCGCCCGCATCGTCGCCAAGTGCCTGGAGGGCGTCGGCGTCGACCGCGTCCTCACCATGGACCTCCACGCCGGCCAGGTGCAGGGCTTCTTCCACGTCCCGGTCGATCACATGACGGCGATGCCGATGCTGACCCAGTGGTTCATCGACCAGAAGCTCACAGAGGAGCTGGTGATCGTTTCCCCGGATGCCGGCCGGGTCAAGACCGCGCGCAACTTCGCCCGCCGCATCGGCACCCACTGGGCGGTGATGGAGAAGGAGCGCCCGGCCCAGCAGGTGGCCGAGATCGGCTACGTGGTGGGCGACGTCAAGGGCAAGACCGCGGTCCTCGTCGACGACATGATCGATACCGCCGGCACCCTCTGCGCTGCCGCCCAGACGGTGCTCGACGAGGGCGCCGCCCGGGTCATCGCCTGCGCCACCCATGGGGTCTTCTCGGGGCCCGCCTACGAACGGCTGGCCGACTCGGCGATCGAGCGGATCGTCGTCTCCGACACGCTGCCGCTGCGCCCCGGCGCCCCGGACAACATCACCGTGCTCTCGACCGCCGGCACCTTCGCCGACTCGATCCGCCGCATCTTCACCGACGACTCGGTCTCCGAGATCTTCGCCGGCGAGAACCAGCTCTTCTAGGGCCCTGGCCACCGAGGCACCCAGCAAGCTGCGCCTGGTCGGCCACAAGGGCGCCGACGCGATCGCGCCGGGCAACACGCTGGAGAGCTTCGCGGCCGCGGTCGCAGCCGGCGTCGACACGATCGAGCTCGACGTCCTCTGGCTGCCGGACTCCCACCTGCCGCTGGAGCAGCGGGCGCCGCTGGTCGTCGCCCACGACTGGGCCGACGCCGAGCGCCGCACGCCGCTGAGCCTGACCGAGGCCCTCGACGCCTTCCTCGCGCCGCCGCTCGACGAGGTCGAGATCGACCTCGACATCAAGCTGCCCGGCCGCGAGGAGGAGATCGTCGTGGCGCTGCGCGAGCGCGGCCTGGTCGAGCGGGCGATGGTCTCGACGATGGAGCTCTACTCGCTGGGCCGCATGGTCGAGCTGGAACCGAAGCTGAGGCGGGGCTGGACCTATCCCAAAGTGACCAAGGACTGGACCTCGAAGCCCTGGGCGAAGCCGGCGCTGCCGGCGGCGCTGATGGGGATGCGCTACCGCCTGCCCGGCTTCGCGGCGGAGAAGCTGACGAAGATCG
>DATBXZ010000045.1:0-4287 GCA_036513995.1 Solirubrobacterales bacterium
ACGGCGATGCCGATGCCGTAGATCCCGGCCAGCTCGTTGGCGCCGAGGATCGCCAAGGCGAGGACCAGAGCCGGGGCCGCGGTCGCCTGGTAGCCCTGGGCGAGCCCCTGGATGATGTTCGTCGCGTGACCAGTCTCGGAGGCCTGGGCGATCGTCTTCACCGGCCGGAAGCGGGTCGAGGTGTAGTAGTCGGTGATCACGAACAGCAGCGCGGTGACGGCGATGCCGATCACGGCGCAGAGCCAGAGGTCGGTGACGCTGACCGCATCGGCCGCCGTGCTGGCGAAGCCGAGCCGCAGCGGTTCGCTCATCAGCCAGTCGGTGATCGGGTAGAAGGCCGCGATCGAGATCGCGCCGGAGACGAGCATGCCGACGTACAGGGCACCCTCGACTTTGTCGGATTTGGTCCGCACCGAGAGCGCACCGACGATCGAGGCGAGGATCGCGACGCCGCCGATGACCAGCGGGAAGATCGCGACCTCACGGGCGTAGTCGGTGGTGAAGGTGAGGACGCCGAGCAGCATCACGGCGACCGAGGTGACCGCGTAGGTCTCGAAGAGGTCGGCGGCCATGCCGGCGCAGTCGCCGACGTTGTCGCCGACGTTGTCGGCGATCACGGCCGGGTTGCGCGGGTCGTCCTCGGGGATCCCGGCCTCGACCTTGCCGACGAGGTCGGCGCCGACGTCGGCGGCCTTGGTGAAGATGCCGCCGCCCAGCCGGGCGAAGACGGAGATCAGCGAGCCACCGAAGCCGAGGCCGATCAGTGCGTCAACGGCCTCTTTGTCGGTGCTGCCGGTGATGATCAGGGCGCCGTAGTAGCCGGCGACGCCGAGCAGCGCCAGGCCGACGACCAGGAGGCCGGTGACCGAGCCGCCCTTGAAGGCGACGTCGAGCGCCGGCGGCACGCCGCCACGAGCGGCCTCGGCGACACGGGAGTTGGCCCGCACCGAGACGTTCATCCCGATGAAGCCGGTGGCTCCGGAGAGCAGGGCGCCAATCACGAAGCCGAGCGCGGTCTTCCAGTCCTGAAGCAGCAGCAGGACCACCGCGAGCGGCACCGCGACAGCGGCGATGATCGTGTACTGGCGGTTCAGATAGGCCTGTGCGCCCTCCTGAACCGCGCCCGAGATTTCCTGCATCCGGTCATTGCCAGGGGACTTGGCAAGTAGGCGCTGGGTGACGATGAGTCCGTACACGACAGCAGCGCCCGCACACACAAGCGCGACAACTACCCCGTAATCGGTCAAGAAGCTGGTCAAGTTTGTTCCTCCGGTGGATTTAGAGCGGCGCGGGAGTCTATAGACGGGAACGGCGTCGCCGCCTATAGACCCAGTTCAGGAAGATTTTGCGATCTCTTCGGCACCCGCGTAGGTGCGCCTGGTCTCGGCTACTCCATCGCGGTAGATGTCCTCGATCGAGACGCCGGCAGCGAGCGCCTCGCGTGCCCGCTGGGCGCCGTTGCGGTCCGGCAGCCGCAGCTCGATGCCGAGCTGCGAGCGGGCCGGCTCGGCCCAGGTGAGGATCGAGTCGAGCATCTCGCGCGCCTCCACCTCGACCCCACGGCGGAAGTCGATCAGCTTGCCGCTGAGCCCGTGGCGGATCGCCCGCCAGAGGTTCTCCTCGATCTCGCGGTCGGCCAGCGGCGCCCCGGCGCCGTCGTAGCCGTGCTCGTCGTAGTCGAGCGCCGCCTGGGCGATGCAGGCGGCGATCAGGCCGGCCAGCGCCAGCGACTCGTCGCCGCGGGTCTGGGCGTCGCAGATCCGCACCTCGACGGTGCCGAAGTGGTGATGGGGACGGACGCTCCACCAGAGCTGGGTCGACTCGACGATCGAGTTGGTCCGCTCCAGCGTCTCGACGAAGGTCGCGTAGCTGTCCCAGTCGCGGAAGGGCGAGGGCACCCCGCAGCGGGGGAAGGTGCGGGTGAAGATCTCGCTGCGGACGGTGTGCAGGCCGGTGTCGCGGCGATCGAGGAAGGGCGAGTTGGCGGAGACCGCGAGCAGCAGCGGCAGCAGCTCCCGCATCCGGTCGCAGACGGCGATCGCCCGGTCGGCGCCGCGCACGCCCATATGGACGTGGGTGCTCCAGGTGTTGTTGCGCTGCGCGACCCAGCCGAGCTCCTGCCGCAGCCGGTTGTAGTGGGGCGTGTCGATGATCCGCTGGTCGAGGTAGCTCGCCCAGGGATGGGTGCCGGTGGCGCCGAGCGCCAGGCCCATGCCACCGACCAGCTCGAACAACCGCGCCCGCCGGCGGCGCTGCTTCGCCACCGCCTCGGCGAAGCTCTCGGCCCGCCCGGAGCGGATCTCGACCTCGGCGGCGATCAGCTCGCCGGCGGCCGACTCGGCCAGCAGCTCGTCCCCTTGGCAGGCCGCGTAGACCTCCTCGAAGCGATGCTCCAGCTCCAGCGTGACCGGGTCGAGGATCGCGAACTCCTCCTCGAGGCCGATCGTGAAGTCGGTGGAGGACTCGAATCTCTCGCGGACGAGGTCGAGGTCTAGCGACAAGAATTCAGGCCAGGTAGAAGTAGAGCGCGTAGAGCAGGTCGACGGCGGGGCTGGACGTGTGGACCGTCACCTCCGGCGGTACCTGCAGCAGCTGCTCGGAGTAGTTGAAGATGATCTTGACGCCGGCCTTGACGAGGCGGTCGGCGACCTCCTGGGCGGCGCCGGCGGGAACTGCGAGGACGCCGACGACGATCTCCTCATCGGCGACGACCGCCTTGAGGTCGCCGAGGTCGCGAACCCGCAGCTCGCCGATCTCGGTGCCGACGACCTCCGGGTCGCTGTCGAACACCGCCACCACCTGGAAGCCGTGGTCGGCGAAGATCGCCGAGCTGGCGATCGCCTGGCCGAGATTGCCGGCGCCGAAGAGGGCGATGTTGTGCTGGCCCGAGGTGCGGAGGATCTTGCGGATCTCCGAGACCAGCGATTCGACGTTGTAGCCGACGCCGCGCTTGCCGAACTTGCCGAAACCGGAGAGGTCGCGGCGGATCTGGGTCGGGTTGATGTGCGTGTACTCGGAGAGCTCCTGCGAGGAGATCGTGTCGCGGCCCATCTTGCGCGCCTGGGTCAGCACCTGCAGATAGCGCGAGAGACGCGCGGCGACGCCCAGCGAGAGGCGGTCGCCTTCGACGGGGAACCCTCCCGGGGTCTCGAACTCCTCGATCACCTCGACCATGCCCCCACAGTATCGAGCCTGGCGCGCAGTCCGATCTCGTCCAGAACGAGCTCGGAGACGGCGACGCCGTCGACCTCGACGACGGGGATCCGCTCCAGGTAGCGGCGCAGCAGCAGCTCCTCGCTCTCGATGTCGATCTCGTGCAGGCCGAAGCGGTAGCCCTCGCCGTGCAGGGCGACGATCGCCGCGATCGCCTCCTCGCAGAGGTGGCAGCCGGGCCGCGAGTAGACGACGACATCGGTCATGCGGCTGCCGGAGTCTCGCCGCTGGCGAAGGCGTCGTAGCCGAGATAGGCCGGGTACTCGAGGACCGGCGCGAAGCGGGCGGCGGAGCCGATCATCGCCGCGTTGTCGGTGCAGAGCTCGCGCGGGACCAGCTTCAGTCGCACGCCCTGCTCCTCGCAGAGGGCGGCCACCGCCTCGCGCAGCGGGCCGTTGGCGGCGACGCCGCCGCCCAGAGCCACCGCTTCCCACTCGCCGCGCTTCAGGGCTCGCCTCAGTTTCGCGATCAACTGGCCGACCACGGCCGCCTGGAACGAGGCGGCGAGGTCGGCGCGGTGCCCGGCGACCCCCTCCTCGCCCAGTTCGCGGCAGCGGTAGACGAGCGCCGTCTTGAGGCCGCTGAAGCTGAAGTCGAGGCTGGGATTGCGGGCCATCGCCACCGGCATCTCGAACGCCGCCGGATCCCCCTCGGCCGCCAGCTTCTCCAGTGCCGGCCCGCCCGGATAGCCGAGCCCGAGTAGCCGTGCCGACTTGTCGAAGGCCTCGCCGGCGGCATCGTCGAGGGTCTGGCCGAGCAGCTCGTAGCCGTCGTGGGAGCGGACACCGGCGAGCATCGTGTGGCCGCCGCTGGCGACCAGGCAGAGGAAGGGAGGCTCGAGCGGCTCCGGCTCGAGGAAGTTGGCGGCGACGTGACCCTGCAGGTGGTCGACCGGGATCAGCGGCAGGCGCCGCGCCGAGGCGATCGCCTTGGCGGTGCTGATCCCGACCAGGAGTGCGCCGATCAAGCCCGGGCCGGCGGTCGCCGCGACCGCCTCGATCTCCCCCAGCTCCACCCCCGCCTCGGCCAGCGCCGCCTCGACCAGCGGCGCGGTCAGCTCAAGATGGTGGCGCG
>DATBXZ010000046.1:0-2614 GCA_036513995.1 Solirubrobacterales bacterium
TCATCTTCCTGCTGGCCGTGGCCACCCTGCAGCCGCTCGCCATCTTCTCCAAGGCGCAGAACCCGGGCCTGCCGGACTCGAGCGCACTCGACACCCACGGGGTCACCGGCATCGTCTTGGTGTCCCTGCTGGTGTGCCTCATCCCGACCACGATCGGCGCCCTGCTCTCGGCGATCGGCATCGCCGGCATGGACCGGCTGGTGCGCCGCAACGTGCTTGCCCTCTCCGGCCGCGCGGTCGAGGCCTCCGGCGACTGCGACGTGCTGCTGCTCGACAAGACCGGGACGATTACGCTCGGCAACCGCGAGGCGACCGAGTTCGTGCCGATGCCCGGCGTCAGCGAGGCCGAGCTGGCCGAGGCGGCGCAGATGTCCTCGCTGGCCGACGAGACCCCGGAGGGCCGCTCTATCGTCGTCCTCGCCAAGGGCTTCGGGATCCGCGAGCACGACTTCGCCGGCCACGAGCCGACCTTCGTCCCCTTCACCGCGCAGACCCGGATGAGCGGCGTCGACTTCAACGGCACCCGCCTGCGCAAGGGCGCCGGCGACGCAATCGAAGGCTGGGTCGGCGAGGAGGGCGGCCGGCCGCCGGCGGAGTTGAAGCGCGAGCTGGACCGGATCGGTCGCGAGGGCGGCACCCCGCTCGCGGTGGCCCGCAACGAGCGGGTGCTCGGCGTCATCTACCTCAAGGACGTCGTCAAGGAGGGGATGAAGGCCCGCTTCGACCAGCTGCGGGCAATGGGCATCCGCACGATCATGGTCACCGGCGACAACAAGCTGACCGCCGCCAAGATCGCCGAGGAGGCGGGCGTCGACGACTTCCTCGCGGAAGCGACCCCGGAGCGCAAGCTGGAGCTGATCAAGGAGCAGCAGGCCGACGGCCGCCTGATCGCGATGACCGGCGACGGCACCAACGACGCCCCGGCGCTGGCCCAGGCCGACGTCGGCGTGGCGATGAACACCGGCACCCAGGCCGCTCGCGAGGCCGGCAATATGGTCGACCTCGACTCCAACCCGACCAAGCTGATCGAGATCGTCGAGGTCGGCAAGCAGCTGCTGATCACCCGTGGCGCCCTCACCACCTTCTCGATCGCCAACGACGTTGCCAAGTACTTCGCGATCCTGCCGGCGATGTTCGCCGCCACGTATGCCTTTTCAGGGCACAGCGGGCCGCTGGACGCCCTCAACGTGATGTCGCTGGGGACCCCGGAATCGGCGATCCTCTCGGCGGTGATCTTCAACGCCCTGGTCATCCCGCTGCTGATCCCGCTCTCGTTGCGCGGCGTCCGCTACCGGCCGATCGGCGCCACCGGCCTGCTGCGCCGCAACATGCTGATCTACGGCCTCGGCGGCCTCCTGGTCCCGTTCGTCGGGATCAAGGCGATCGACCTGGTCGTCCACAACCTGCTGGGGGCCTGAGGGGGCGCCGTGTCCAACGGCCACTACAAGATCTTCCTGGGCATGGCGGCGGGGGTCGGCAAGACCTACCGGATGCTGCAGGAGGGTCGGGCCGAGGTGGCCGCGGGCCGCGACGTCGTGCTCGGCTACCTCGAGCCCCACGACCGCGAGGAGACGACCGCCCAGGCGCGCGGGCTGGAGGTGGTGCCGCGGCGCCGGGTCCCGGTCCGCGAGGTCGCCGTCGAGGAGATGGACCTGGCGGCGCTGCTTGCCCGCGCCCCCGAGCTGGCGCTGATCGACGAGCTCGCCCACACCAACCCGGTGGGCCTCGAGCACGAGAAGCGCTACGAAGACATCGCCGATGTGCTGCAGGCCGGGATCGACGTCTTCTCCACCGTCAACGTCCAGCACCTGGAGTCTCTGAACGACCAGGTTGCGGAGCTGACCGGGGTGCGGGTGCGGGAGACCGTGCCCGACTCGGTGCTCGGCTCCGCCGACGAGGTCGTCCTCATCGATCTCACCCCCGAGGCGCTGATCGCCCGCCTGCGGGCCGGCAAGATCTACCCGGGCGAGAACATCGACGCCGCCCTCAACAACTTCTTCCGGATCGAGAACCTCGCCGCCCTGCGCGAGGTCAGCCTGCGCCAGGTGGCCGAGGACGTGGAGTCCAAGCGGCTCGTCTTCGGCCAGGGCGAGCCGCTTGGCACGCGCGAGGAAGAGCGGATGTCCGCCGATGCGCCGAAGGCCGTGGGGGAGCGGCTGCTTGCCCTGGTCCGCCCCCAGCCCAGCTCCCAGCGCTTGGTCCGCCGCGCCTGGCGCTCGGCCCAGCGGCTCGGCACCGACCTCGACCTGCTCTGGGTGAAGCGGCCGGGAGAGGGGATCGAGGGAGAGGTCGAGCGCCAGGTGACGGCGCTGCGCCAGCTCGCCTCGGTGCTCGGCGCGACGCTGCTGATCGAGGAGCACGACGACGTCGTCGCCGCGGTGGCGCGGGTCGTCCGCGAGCGCGGCTCCACCTACATCATGGTCGGCGAGTCCGATCCACCGCGCGGCCTTGCCCGCCTGCGCGAGCCGCTGCCGCAGCGGTTGATGCGGGCGACCCCGCCGGGGGTCGACGTCCGTATCGTCGCCCACCGCGGCCTCGAGGAGGGACGGCCGTGATCGAGCACTTCCTCGTCGGCCTCGCGCTCCTGCTCGGCCTCGGCGGCGGCTTCCTCCTT
>DATBXZ010000047.1:0-3427 GCA_036513995.1 Solirubrobacterales bacterium
CTCCCCGGCGGCCCCTTCATCGCCGACGACCGCAAGTACGTGCTGCCGCCGCGCTCGGAGCTCTCGACCTCGATGGAGTCGCTGATCCACCACTTCAAGCTCGTCACCGAGGGCTACCGGGTCGGACCCGGAGAGATGTACTACGCGATCGAGAGCCCGCGCGGCGAGCTCGGCTGCTTCGTCCTCGCCGACGGCTCCTCGAAGCCCGCCCGCGTCCACTTCCGCGACCCGAGCTTCGTCAACCTGCAGGCCTTCAAGGACATGGCGCTGGACTCCTACGTCGCCGACATGATCTGCAGCCTCGGCATGCTCGACCCGATCCTCGGCGGGGTCGATCGATGAGCCCGGTCGACGGCGCGGGCGCCTCGAACCCGAACCTGCCGGTCGACCGCGCGGTCACCGACGGGCGGATGCTGAGCAGCGATCCCGAGCAGATCCCGGAGCTGCAGGAGGTCGACTGCCCGCCGGACCTGAGGGAGCGGATCGAGATGCTGATGGCCCGCTACCCGGAAAAGAACTCGGCCTCGATCCCGGCCCTCTGGGCGGTGCAGGAGCGCTACGGCTGGTGCACCCCGGAGGGGATCCGCCAGGCCGCCGCGGTGATGCGGGTGACCCCGGGGTACCTGGAGTCGGTCGCCAGCTTCTACGACCTCCTGCACACCGAGCGGGTCGGCAGCCACCGGATCGAGGTCTGCACCAACATCAGCTGCTGGATGCGCGGCGGCGACGAGCTGCTGGATGCCTTCGTGGCCGCCGCCGCGGGCGAGGACGACTTCTTCGTCACCGGCTTCGAGTGCCTCGGCGCCTGCGACATCGCTCCGATGGCCTCGATCGACCAGCGCTACTACGGCCCGCTCGAGGCAGCCGAGGCCGGCAGGGCGATCGGGCAGCTGAAGGCGGGCGAGACGGTGCTGCCGGAGAAGGACCTGGCGGCGCGCCCGCTGGCCGGCGACACCACGAACCCGGGAGGCGGCGATGCCTGATCCGCGCGAGACCCGCGTCCTGCTCAAGCACGCCGAGGACCCGGCGCTGCGGACGCTGGCCGGCTACAAGAGCTACGGCGGCTACGCCACCCTCGAGAAGGCCTACCGCGAGATGGAGCAGGACGAGGTCTTGAAGGAGCTCGAAGACTCGGGCCTGCGCGGGCGCGGCGGTGCCGGCTTCTCGATGGGCAAAAAGGCCTCCTTCCTGCCCCGCGGCGAGATGGCCAAGTACCTCTGCTGCAACGCCGACGAGTCCGAGCCCGGCGCCTTCAAGGATCGCGAGCTGATGCAGCGCAACCCGCATCAGCTGATCGAGGGGATCGCGATCGCCGCCCTCGCCGCCGACGCCGGCCACGCCTTCATCTTCATCCGCGGCGAGTACGACCTGCAGGCCGACATCCTCGATGCCGCCGTCGCCGAAGCGTACGAGGCGGGCTACCTGGGGACGAACATCCTCGACTGCCACCGCGACCTCGAGCTGGTCGTCCATCGCGGCGCCGGCGCCTACATCTGCGGCGAGGAGACGGCGCTGCTGGACGCGCTCGAGGGCAAGCGCGGCAACCCGCGCCTGAAGCCGCCGTTCCCGGCGGTGCAGGGGCTCTACGGCGGGCCGACCCTGATCAACAACGTCGAGACGCTCTCCAACGTGCCGGGGATCGTCGCCAAGGGCGCGGAGTGGTTCAAGGGCTTCGGCACCGAGCAGTCGCCGGGGACCAAGGTCGTCTCGATCTCCGGCGGCGTCCGCCGCCCCGGCAACTACGAGGTCGAGCTGGGGATCCCGACTCGGGAGCTGATCTTCGGCCTCGCCGGCGGCCCCGAGCCCGGCCACGAGATCAAGGCCTTCTACCCGGGCGGCTCCTCCTCCCCCGTCCTCACCCCGGCCGAGCTCGACCTCCCCTACAGCTTCGAGGCGATGGCGGAAGCGGGCTCGATGCTCGGCTCCGGCTCGATCATCGTCGCCGACGACCGGGTCTCGATCCCGCACATGGCACTGCGCACGGCGCGCTTCTACCACCACGAGTCCTGCGGCAAGTGCACCCCCTGCCGCGAGGGCACCAACTGGACGGTGAAGATGCTGGAGCGGGTCGTCCGCGGCGAGGCGACGCCGATGGACCTCGACATCATCAGCTCGGTCCAGGAGAACATCATGGGCCACTGCCTCTGCGTGCTCGGCGACTCGATGGCGATGCCGGTGGCGGCGATGGTCCGCAAGTTCCGCTCCGAGTTCGAGGAAGTCATCGAAGCGGGCACGGCGGTGGCCGCGTGAGCCGCGAGATCACGCTGACGATCGACGGCCGCGAGGTGACCGCGACCGAAGGGCAGATGCTCCACGACGCCGCCCGCGAGGGCGACGTCGAGATCCCGGTCTTCTGTTACGAACCGAAACTCGGCGCGCCGGTCGGCGCCTGTCGGATGTGCCTGGTCGAGATCGAGGGGATCCCGAAACTGCAGACCTCCTGCTCGACCCCGGTCCGCGAGGGCATGGTCGTCCATACCCGCACCGAGCAAGTCAAGCACGCGCAGAGCGCCGTGGTCGAGTTCCTGCTCGTCAACCACCCGCTCGACTGCCCCGTCTGCGACAAGGGCGGCGAGTGCCCGCTGCAGGACATCACGCAGGGCTGGGGCCCGGGCAAAAGCCGCGTGATCGACGAAAAGCGCCACTTCGAGAAGCCGATCGAGCTCTCGCCGCTGGTCGCGATTGACCGCGAGCGCTGCATCCTCTGCTACCGCTGCGTGCGCTTCAGCCAGGAGGTCTCCGAAGACGCCGAGCTGCAGCTGCTGGAGCGCGGCGACCGCACCTTCGTCGGCACCTTCGACGACCGTCCCTACGTGGCGCCGTTCCACGGCAACATCACCGAGCTCTGCCCGGTCGGGGCCCTGACCAACTACACCTACCGCTTCCGCGCCCGGCCCTGGGACATCGAGCAGGCCGGCTCGGTCTGCACCCTCTGCCCGAGCCAGTGCAACGTCAGCTTCACGGTCCGCGACGAGAAGGTGAAACGGGTGCTGGGGCGCGACAACGCCGAGGTCGACGACGGCTGGCTCTGCGACCGCGGCCGCTACGGCTTCGAGATGTTCGCCGACGCGAAGCGGATCGACGGGCCGCGGCTGAAAGGCGGCGCGGCCACTGATTGGGAGACGGCGATCGCCGCCGCCGCCGAGGGACTGCGCGCGGCCGGCGCCGGCAAGGTCGCGGCGATCGTCGGCGACGCCTCCAACGAGGAGGGGTTCCTACTCCAACAGCTGCTGCGCGAGGCGCTCGACTCGCCGCACGTCGACTCGCGGTCCTCGCGCGGGGCCTCGCGGGAGGCGCTCGTCGGCCTCGCCCATCCGGACCTCGCCGCCAGGGTCCGCGACATCGACGGGGCGGACACGATCCTCGTCCTCGGCACCGACCCGCTGCACAGCTCGCCGATCCTCGACCTGCGGATCCGCAAGGCGAT
>DATBXZ010000048.1:0-8243 GCA_036513995.1 Solirubrobacterales bacterium
GGCAGCGGGGTCCTCGAGCTCGAGGCGGCGAATTGGCGGTGGGGGGGAAGTCAGGAACTCCACGTTCCAACCTTTCTTGCGCGACGGTGGACGACGTCGACGGCTCCGTTTAATACTAAGACAATCAACAAGAGTACAAAAGCAGCCGCATAGGCTTTCTGGGGCTGATTGAGGTTCCCCGTGGGGGAGGCCTCGTAGACGAAGTTGGTCAGGGTCGTGCCGGCCCCGCGCAGGTAGTTGAGCGGGAAGCCGACGCCTTCGACCGGGGCGAAGTTCTGGGTGGCGCCGAGCAGGACGACGATGATCGCGGTGTCGCCGATGATCCGGCCGAGCCCGAGCATCGCCCCGGTGGCGACCTGAGGCCGGCTGGCCGGCAGCAGGATCCGCCGCGTCGTCGCCGCCTTGGTCTTGCCGACCGCGTAGGAAGCCTCGCGCACGTGGCGTGGAATCGAGTTGAGGCCCTCGCGGGTGCTGGCAACGATCAGCGGCAGCGCGACCAGCGAGAGCATCGCCGAGGCGGCGAAGAAGGAGCGCCCGAAGACGATGCCTTCGGTGCTGCGGCTGAGGAAGCCGAGCGCGGTGCTGGAGAAGATCACCGTGCCGAACAGGGCGAGCACGATCGAGGGGATGCCGGCGATCGCCTCGATCGTCGATTCGGTGACCCGGGCGAGGGCGGCGGGGCGGCCGTACTCGACCAGCCAGACCGCGATCGCGACGCCGGCCGGCAGTGCGATCGCGATCCCCATCGTGGCGACGATCATGGTCCCGAAGAGGGCGTCGGAGAAGCCGCCGCTCTGGCTCTGGGTGAAGCCGGAGGCAGCCGGCGTCACCAGCATCGAGGGCTTCAGGTAGGTGATCCCCTGGATGAAGAGGTAGACGACGATCGCTGCCGCGATCGCGCAGAAGAGCAGCCCCAGGGCCCAGCAGATCGCCAGGCCGATGCGGTCGATCAGCGCCCAGGTGCCGCTGCCCTCGACGGCGTCCTTGCTCGGGCGCGGAGGGTTCGTCGCCGGGGGCGGCAGCAGTGGCGGCGGTGCGACCGGGGAGTCCATCAGGCAGCCCCGTATTTCCGCATCGAGCGCCGTGCCACCCAGCCCGTCAGGGAGAGGAAGGCGGCCGAGAAGAGCAGCACCGAGGCGATCGCGAAGAGGGTCGCGTTCGACGGCGGCGAGCTGAGCTGGTCGATGTTCTTGACGATCGTCGGCGCCAGCGGGCGCGAGGGCTCGTAGATGAAGATGACGCCGTCGGCGGGGTTTGGCGAGAAGCCGACCGAGCCGGAGATCATCGCCAGCATCACCGCCTCGCCGATCGCCCGGGCCACCGCCAGCACGGTGCCGGCGACGATCGCCGGGCGGGCGGTGCGGACGACGATCTTCCAGGTCGTGCGCCAGCGGTTGACGCCGAGCGCCAGCGAGCCCTCGATCCAGCCCGGTTTGACCGAGCGCAGCCCGTCGCTGAAGATCGAGACCATCAGCGGCGCGATCATCACCGTCAGCACCGTGATCGCCGCCAGCAGGCTGTAGCCGGTCAGCGAGATGACCCCGGCGACCGAGGCCTTCTGCCCCTCGGTGACCAGGTTGTTGCCGATGAAGGGGACGAGGACGACGACCCCGATCAGGCCATAGATGACCGAGGGCACGCTGGCCAGGAAGCGGACCACCGGCTGCAGGATGTTGCTCATCCACTCGGGCGCGAACTCGACGATGAAGACGGCCACGAAGAGGGCCGAGAAGAGGGCGATGAGGACGGCGCCGCCGGTGATCAGGATCGTGCTCCAGATCAGCGGCCAGGCGTGGAAGGTGTAGATGTATTCGGCCCCGGCCTGGCCGGAGAGGGAGATCGCGTTGAGCTGGTCGTCGACGTCGCCGCCGGCCCCGAACCAGGCGAGGCCGTTATGGGAGAACGAGGGCCAGCCGTGGACCAGCACGGTGACGATCATCGCCAGCAGCAGCCCGACGACGGCACAGACCAGCGCGCCGAGCATCCGCTCGACGCGCTGGTCCGACCACCGTGGGCCGTACTCGGGGGGGTACTCCTCGTCCAACTTGCAGCTACTTCTTCTTGTTGAACGCGGGCACGCCGCCGGCCTTGCTGATCACTTCACCGGCCAGCGGGCTGAGCCGCATCCAGTCGATGAACTTGGTCAGCGCCGGCGGGCTGGTGCTGCCGTCGCCCGGCAGGACGATGAACAGGTAGCGCGAGAGCGGGTACTTGAGCGGTTCGACGCTGATCTTCTTCGCTTCGCAGGGAATGCCGTTGACTTTGAGGGCCTTGAGCTTCTTGCTTCCCTGCCAGGCGAGACCGGCGTAGCCGATCGCGTTTTCGTCCTGTTTGACCGCGTTGACGACGAGGCCGTCGGCGGTCAGCGCGTTGACGTTCGTCGCCGGCGCTTCGTTGTTGAGGACGGCCTGGAGGAAGAAGTTGTAGGTACCCCCGTTGGTGTCGCGGCCGACCGGGTCGATCGTCGTTTCCAGTCCTGAACCGGGGACCTGGCTCCAGTTGGTCAGCAGCCCGCGGTAGATGTCGTGGGTCTGCTGGATGCTGATGCTGCTGAGCTTGTTCTTCGGGTTGACGTCCAGGCAGAGCCCGTCCATGAACGCCTTGATGTAGGTCGTGCCGGCATCGCTGGGGAGGGGCGTGCGGGCCTGGCCGGCGAACTGGCTGGTGCCGCTCTGCACGTCTTTGACGCCGGCGTTGCCGCCATTGGCGGTGTAGACGAAGTGGACCTTGTGGTTGACCTGCTTCGTGTAGGTGGCGAAGAGGGCCTGCAACACGGGCTGGGCGGCAACGGATCCCGACCCGATCAGGGTTACGGCTCCGGCCGACGCCGGTGCGGCAAGCCCTGCGAAGGCGATGACCGCAATGGCGAGGCTCTTGATTCTCATCAGATGCGCTTCCTTCCTCTTGAGGTTAACTAGAGTTTGTTGACCAACTTGGTGGCTTTAAGCTAGCAGTTTCTGTAGCTTATTGACCTACTTAGTAGAGAAGGCCACCCGGCGGGAGCAGATGGACCTCCGGCAAGGCCCCTGACAGGAGGTTCGATTTGTTGAAGAGAAGGATTTCGTCCCCCCGCGCGGCGACCGTCGTCGCCGTTGCGGCAGTGGTCGCGTTGGCGGTAGCGGTGGCGCCCTCGCTGGCCAAGCAGGCTCAGTCGTTCCTGACGACCAAGAGGGCGGCGGCGACCTACGTCACCAACAAAAAAGCGTCGACGCTGTACCTGAGGAAAAAGGCGGCCTCGAACCTGTTCGTCGCCAAAGCGGGAGCGCCGCAGCCGCCGGTCGTCGGGATCGCCGCCGGCACCACCCCGTTCGCGATCACGGCCACCACGGCCGGCTACATCCCGACCGCGTTCACCTCGTTCGCGACTCCCGCCAAGGCCAGCTCGGCCGTGATCACGTTCTCGGGCAACGTCAGCTGCACGGCGACGAAACCGACCGCTGCCCTGGCCTGCCCGATCCAGATCCTCGTCGACGGCCAGTCGCAGGGGAAAGTCAACATCGCCCCCGCAGTCGCCGGCTCGCCGACTCCGGCTCTCCTTTCCGCGTCGGTCACGTCGACCACAGTGCTTGGAAAGGGCGGTCACACCGTCGCGGTCCAGTACGCGGGCGCCAAAGAAGTGAGCTTCACGCTGAAAGGCTGGAACCTGGCTGTCCAGGCCTACCCGCAGGCCGAAGAAGCTCCGGTCGCGGCGCCGACCACCGGTTCCAACAGCGGCAGCTAGCGAGATCGCCGTCCACCCGCGCCTACGAGCGGGCGCGGGTGGGGTCGGCACTGCATCCGACTTCGACCATACCGGGTTGGGGGTCGAAGTCGGATGCGCCGCTGAGCGGTTGAGGCTGCTCAGCGGTTGGGGCGGGGGAGGGCGTCGCCGAGGATCAGGCGGGCCCGGTAGAAGAGCGCCTCGTCGGCGGCGGAGGGGACCGAGTCGCGGTTGGCGACGCGGCTGGTGCGGTTCTGGCCGATCCCGGCCGGGGCCTCGTCGCGGACCAGCCCGGTGATCCGGCCTCTCGAGACGAAGGTCGTGTTGCTCACCCGCTTACTCATGTCTCGCTCCTTTGTCTAGTTTGTTGAGTATCTAACTCAAGAATAGCAGGAAGCGAAACCGGCGGATGAAAAAAGGCCGGGATTGAGGGAGAGTGGGGGTGAGGCGGCGAGGTGGAGCGGGGCGCTACCCGGCAAAAAGCGCGCCCCGCTCCTTCGCCTCTTCAGACGGCTGCGGGTTTCTCCGCGTCGCCCTCGTCCGGTGCGACCGGGGGAGTCGAGGCCCCGTGGTCGGAGGACGGGGACGAACCGTTGAAGCTCTTGGCCTGGACCGGCCGCAGGTAGGCGATCTGCCCTTCCCGCAGTTCCAGCCGCTGCAGCTCGGGCCTGGTCAGCTGCGCCCAGATCTCGGTCCCGTCGGCGAGCACGAACTCGACCCGGATCTCGAAGCCGAGGGCGACGATCCGCTGGACCATGCCCTCCTGGGTGCGCTCGTCGGCATCGAGCACGACCTCCATGTCGTGCGGTCGCACGTAAGCGTCGCCGATCCGGTTGACCTCGCCGACGAAGCTCATCACGAACTCGTTGGCGGGGTTCTCGTAGAGGTCGTCGGCGCTGCCGGACTGCTCGACCCGGCCCTCGTTCATCACCACCAGCTGCTCGGCGACGTCCATCGCCTCCTCCTGGTCGTGGGTGACGAAGATCGTCGTTACGTGCATCTCCTCGTGGAGCTGGCGCAGCCAGGTGCGCAGGTCTTTGCGGACCTTGGCGTCGAGGGCCCCGAAGGGCTCGTCGAGCAGCAGCACCTGCGGCTGCACGGCCAGAGCCCTGGCCAGGGCCATGCGCTGGCGCTGGCCGCCGGAGAGCTGGGACGGATAGCGGTCGGCGAGCCCGCCCAGCTGGACCAGCTGCAGCAGCTCGTGGACGCGGTCGGCGACTTTCGTCTTGTCCCACTTGCGAATCTTCAGCCCGAAGCCGACGTTCTCGAACACGGTCATGTGCTTGAAGGCGGCGTAGTGCTGGAAGACGAAGCCGACTTCGCGCTTCTGCACGGGCTTGGTGGAGACGTCCTCGTCGTCGATCAGGACCCGGCCGCCGTCCAGCGTCTCGAGCCCGGCGATCGCCCGCAGCAGGGTCGACTTGCCGCTGCCGCTGGGGCCCAGCAGGGCGGTCAGCGAGCCGTTCGGGACCTCTATGGAGACATCGTTGAGGGCCTGAAAGTCACCGAAGCGCTTTGAGGCTCCCTCGACTGTGATTCCCATCAGGCGTCCTCCTTCCTTTTTAGGACATTCATTGCCAGGAGCGTGGAAAGTGCAAGCACGGCGAGCAGGACCGAGGCCCCGTAGGCCGCGGGGAATTCGAAGTTGTCGAAGGCCTTCTTGACGAAGAGTGGCAGCGTTTCGGTTTCGCCCGAGCGCGAGCCGGAGACGATCGAGACGGCGCCGAACTCGCCGAGCACGCGGGCGGTGCTGAGGACGACGCCGTAGGCGACGCCCCAGCGAATCGACGGCAGGGTGATCCGCCGGAAGGTCTGCCAGGCGTTGGCGCCGAGGGTCGAGGCGGCCTGCTCCTGCTCGGTGCCGATCTCCTGCAGCACCGGCACCGTCTCGCGGACCACGAACGGGACCGAAACGAAGATGCTGGCGAGGACCATCCCCGGCACCGAGAAGAGGATTTCGATCCCGTTTTCGGCCAGGGTGGGGCCGAGCCAGCCTTTGGTGCCGTAGAGGAGGAAGAGCGAGAGCCCGATCACGACCGGGGAGATCGCGAAGGGGAGGTTGATCACGGCGTCGATCACCGCGTTGCCCTTCCACTTGTGGCGGACCAGCAGCAGCGCGCAGCCGACTCCGAAGATCGTGTTCAGCGGCACCGCGATCGCGACCATCAGCAGGCTCAGCTTCAGGGCGTGCAGGCCGTCGGGCGAGGTGATCGCGTCGAGTGGCGGCGCCAGCCCGTGTTCGAAGGTCTTGTAGAAGATCGCCACCAGCGGCGCCAGCAGCAGCAGGGTGAGGTAGCCGAGGCCGAGGGCGCGCAGGCCCCAGCGGCTGCGGGTGGAGCTAGCGGACCTCATCGTCCTCGCCCTTCTCGGTGTAGTCCTCGCCGCTCATCGGCATCACCGTCAAGCCGCCGGCACCGGCTCCCGGACTGCGTTCGTGTTTGCTGCTCCAGCGCTGGATCAGCGTGATCAGGCCGAGCATCACCATCGCCGCGAGCAGCAGCACGACCGAGACCGCGGCGGCGCCGGTGTTCTGGCCGTTCTCGATCTGGCTGGCGATGAAGACGGAGGAGACCTGCGTGTTCGGCAGGCCACCGGCGAACAGCAGGACCGAGCCGTACTCGCCGAGCGCGCGAGCGAAGGCGAGGGCGACGCCGGCGGCGAGGCCGGGCAGGAGGTTGGGGAAGATGATGCGGCGGAAGATCGTGAAGCCGCTGGCGCCGAGCGAGGCGGCGGCCTCCTCCATCTCGCGGTCCATCTCGATCAGCAGCGGCTGCACCGCGCGGACGACGAAGGGCAGGGTGACGAAGAGCAGCGCGACGACGATCGCGGCCCGGGTCAGGGCGATGTCGATCCCGAAGGGGCTGTGGGCTCCGTAGAGCTCGATCAAGACCAGGCTGGCGACGATCGTCGGCAGCGCGAAGGGCAGGTCGATCACCGCGTTGACGACGGACTTGCCGGGGAACTGGTCGCGGACCAGCAGCCAGGCGATGATCGTGCCGAAGAAGGCGTTGATGACGACGACGATCAGCGAGCAGACCACCGTCAGCTTCAGAGAGGCGAGCGCCTGCGGGGAGGTGACCTGGGTCCAGAAGGTGCTGAGGCCGCCTTCGAGCGACTGATCGACCAGCGCCGCCAGCGGCAGCAGCACGATCAGGCTCAGATAGAGCACGACCGTGCCGCGGCCGAGGCCGGTGCCGAACCCGGGCAGGCGGATGCCGGCCCGGGACGACACTGGTCTGTCAGCAGCGTGAGCCTCCATGGATCAGCCGGAGGTGGAGACTCCGAGTTCGTTCTCGATCTTGGCCACCGAGCCGGATTCTTCGTCGAAGAATTCGTCGTTGACCTTGCCCCAGCCGCCGAACTTGCTGATCTTGAACAGGTCCTTCGGGGTCGGGAACTGCTTGGGGTCGACCAGCTTCGGGTTGACCGGGCGGTAGCCGTTTTCAGCCCACAGTTCCTGGCCTTCGTCGGACCAGAGGAACTTGAGGAAGTCTTCGGCCGCCGGCTCCGGCGCCTTCTCGGTCACCGCGATCGGCGTTTCGATCTGCAGCGTCGAGGGCGGGATCACGTATT
The DNA here is from genome assembly GCA_036513995.1 of Solirubrobacterales bacterium. GTDB lineage: Bacteria > Actinomycetota > Thermoleophilia > Solirubrobacterales > 70-9 > VAYN01. The sequence continues at coordinate 7,274 of DATBXZ010000048.1, forward strand.
CGACGTCTTCGCCTTCCTTTTCGGCTTTGATCGCTTCGTTCTCGTAGGTGAGGAGGACGTTGCCCTCGCCCTGGCTGAAGGCGGCGAACGCATCGCGACCGCTGCCCGGCTGGGCCTTGGTCTTTTCGAGCACCGTCTTGACCGCTTCCAGGGCCTTGGCGGGCGAGGCGCCTTCTTCGAGCGCCGAGCCGTAGATCGCCATGATGTTCCAGCGGGCCGAGCCGGAGCTGAACGGGTTGGGGGTGACGACTTCGGCTTCGTCGTTGCCCTCGAGGTCCTTGAACGACTTCAGCCCGAGCGGGTTGCCCTTCTTGACCAGCATCACCACGACCGAGTCGGTGGCGATGCCCCCGTACGGCTGCTTTTCCCAGTCCTTGGAGACGAGTTCGCCTTCTTCGACGAGGCGTTCCATGTCGCCCGCCTGGGAGAAGTGAACCACCGACGCGGGCTGGCCGGCGACTACCGCGCGGCTCTGGTCGCCCGAGGCCCCAAAGGAGTTGCTGAAGCTGACGCCCTTGCCTTCGGAGGTCTTCTCGAAGGCCGGCTCGAGCGTTTCGGCGTAGACGGATTCGGGAGTGGAGTAGCCGACCACGTCCAGCTTGGCGCCCCCTGAGGAGCTGGAGCTGTCGCTGCTGCTACTGCCGCAGCCAGCGGCGAAGACGGCGATGAGCAGGGCGAGAAGCGCAGCCGGGAGGCCGAGTTTCACGCCGCGCCGCCGGGCATTGCGAGCGTTCCGCATTGATGGTTCCTTCCTATTTCGACTGACTTACTGCTGAATATGAAGCTCGGCACGGTACCACAAAGTCGATAGACAAAGTAAGGAATTCTGATCAGAATCAGGTGGATTAGGCTGGGCGGTCAAGGGAGCGATGGGTCGAGTTGTCTCCCCTATGGGATGAGAACTCGACCCGGATGGGAGTCGGAAGTGGCCGTAGACACTGTGCGCACGCCGGACGAGTTGCTCGAGGGC
>DATBXZ010000049.1:0-2205 GCA_036513995.1 Solirubrobacterales bacterium
CCGGGCTCGGGGTGGCCCTCGCCGTCGTGACTGCGGCGATCGAGGCCGGGGAACTGCCCCCCCGTGACCCGGAGACGGTGGCCATCGTCTTCCTCGGGGCGATGATCGACGCGGCGATGCTGATCGCCGTCGCCGACGACCGGGCGGCGGCGCGCGAGCGCTCGGAACTGGTGGTAACCGACCTGCTGGAGGGCCTGCGTCGATAGCATCGCCCGCCGGTGCCCAAGATCCAGGTCAAGAACCCGGTCGTCGAGCTCGACGGCGACGAGATGACCCGCATCATCTGGTCGTTCATCAAAGAGCAGCTGATCCTGCCCTATCTCGACGTCGAGCTGGAGTACTTCGACCTCGGGATCGAGAGCCGCGACGCGACCTCCGACCAGATCACGGTCGACGCCGCCAACGCGATCAAGCGGCACGGGGTCGGCGTCAAGTGCGCGACCATCACCCCCGACGAGGCGCGGGTCGAGGAGTTCGGGCTGGAGGAGATGTACCGCTCGCCGAATGGGACGATCCGCAACATCCTCGGTGGTGTGATCTTTCGCGAGCCGATCGTGATCTCCAACGTGCCGCGCCTGGTGCCGGGGTGGACGAAGCCGATCGTGATCGGCCGCCATGCCTTCGGCGACCAGTACCGCGCCACCGACATGGTCGTTCCCGGCGAGGGCACGCTGACTCTCACCTACACCCCCAAGGACGGCTCCGAGCCGGTCGAGCTCGACGTCTACGACTTCCCCGGCGGCGGCATCGCGATGGCGATGTACAACCTCGACGACTCGATTCGCGACTTCGCCCGGGCCTCGATGCGCTACGGCCTCAACCGTGGCTACCCCGTCTACCTCTCGACCAAGAACACCATCCTCAAGCGCTACGACGGCCGCTTCAAGGATCTCTTTGCCGAGGTCTTCGAGGAGGAGTTCAAAGCTGACTTCGAGGCCGCCGGCATCACCTACGAACACCGTCTGATCGACGATATGGTCGCGGCGGCGCTGAAGTGGGAGGGCGGCTACGTGTGGGCCTGTAAGAACTACGACGGAGACGTACAGTCCGACACCGTCGCCCAGGGGTTCGGCTCACTCGGCCTGATGACCAGCGTGCTGATGAGCGCCGACGGCAAGACCGTCGAGGCGGAGGCCGCCCACGGCACCGTGACCCGGCATTACCGTCAGCACCAGCAGGGCAAACCGACCTCGACCAACCCGATCGCCTCGATCTTCGCCTGGACCCGCGGACTTGCCGCTCGCGGCCGGATGGACGAGACGCCAGAGGTCTCGGCGTTCGCCGAGACGCTCGAGCGGGTATGCATCGAGACGGTCGAGAGCGGCAAGATGACCAAAGACCTGGCGCTGCTCGTCGGCGGGGGGCAGGAGTTCCAAACCACCCAGGAGTTCCTGGCCTCGATCGACGAGAACCTCCAGCGAGCGATGGCCTAGCGGCCCCCAAACCCCCAACTCCGAGGAGACGATTTCGTGAGCACCCCTGTGAAGGTCACCGTCACCGGCGCCGCCGGCCAGATCGGCTACGCGCTGCTGTTCCGGATTGCAAGCGGCCAGATGCTCGGTCCCGATACCCCGGTCGAGCTGAGCCTGCTGGAGATCCCCGACGCCATCACCGCCGCCGAGGGCACGGCGATGGAGCTCGACGACTGCGCCTTCCCGCTGCTCAGTCGCATCGACATCACCGACGACCCCAAGCAGGCCTTCGACGGCTGCAACATCGGCCTCCTGGTCGGCGCTCGCCCGCGCGGCCCCGGCATGGAGCGCTCGGACCTGCTCGAGGCCAACGGCGGCATCTTCAAGCCGCAGGGCGAAGCGATCAACGCCGGCGCCGCCGACGACGTCAAGGTGCTGGTGGTCGGCAACCCGGCCAACACCAACTGCCTGATCACGCTGTCGAACGCCCCCGACGTGCCCCGCGAGCGGTTCACGGCGATGATGCGCCTCGACCACAACCGCGGTATCTCCCAGCTCGCCAACAAGCTCGGCAAGCCGGTGTCGTCGGTCACCAACATGACCACTTGGGGAAACCACTCGGTGACCCAGTATCCGGACCTGGTCAACGCCAGGGTCGACGGTGCCAGCGCCTGGGAGGCCGTCGACGACGAGGCCTGGATCGCCGATGAGTTCATCCCCCGGGTTGCCAAACGCGGGGCCGAGATCATCAGCGCCCGCGGTGCCTCCAGCGCTGCCTCCGCGGCCAACGCGG
>DATBXZ010000050.1:0-7150 GCA_036513995.1 Solirubrobacterales bacterium
AGATGGCGGCCTTCGCCGTCGCCGTCTACCCGCCCTTCATCCACTCCACCGGCGAGCTGATGAGCGAGCCGCCGGCGATCCTGACCCTGCCCGCGGCGGTGCTGGCCTTCCTCTGGGCAAGCGAACGGGAGCGCCTGCGGGCCTGGCTGCTCCCGGGCCTGCTCTTCGGCCTGACGGCGATGTTCAGGCCCGAGTACCTCTTCGTCGCCCTCGCCTTCGTCGTCATCGCCGCCCTGCGCCCAGTTCTGGCACGGGGCTTCGCCTCCGGCTGGAAGCCCGGCCTCGCCGGCGGCGCCCTACTGCTGGCCGCTCTCCTCCTCCCGATTCTGCCCTGGACGGTCCGCAACGTCGACGTGCTGGGGCGCGTGGTGCCGATCTCGACCGGCAGCGGCAAGGCGCTCTACGTCGGCACCTACCTGCCCGCCGACGGCGAATACCAGCGGGTCAAGGCCCTGCTCTACGAACGCTACGAGCACGCGTCGCTGCCGCCCAACTCCGAAGCGCTGAACGAAGTCGACCCGACGCCGCTCTTCAACGAGGTCGCCGCCCGCTACCCGGACCTGCCGCGCGATTCCGCCCTCGGCAAGATCGGCAAGCAGAACTTCTCCAAGTACTTCGGGGAAGACCCGCTCGGCTACCTGGGGATGACCGCGCGCAAGGTCGGCCGGATGTGGTCGAGCGGCGTCGGCGCAGCGATGAGCAGCGGCGTCGGGCGGGCGCTGCAGATCCTGCTGGTCGCGCTTGGGCTGGCCGGCTTCGTCCTGCTCGGATTGCGGCGACGCTGGTGGGAGCTGGTCGTCCTGGCGACGCCGATCCTCCTCGTTACCCTGATCGGCGCCGCCTCGCTGGCGGCCCCGCGCCGCAACGAGGTGCTGATGACGCTCGTCTTTCCTCTCGCCGCCCTGACCCTGTCATCGGCCTTCGCGGCCATATCCTCCGCTCGCGAATGGTCCCCCAAGCAGGCATCTTCCCCTCAGAGCTGACCGCGCTCCGCAGCGCCGGGCTGCTGATCGGCATCGCGATCGTCGCCTACGCGGTGATCCGCCGGCGCTCGCTGCGCAACGCCGACGTCCTGATCCTGCTGCTCGCCGGGCTCGGGCTGATCCTGGTCACCGGCACCGAAGCCGTCGACGGCCTGCTCTCCGCCTTCTCCTTCGAAAAGGGCAACGGCGGCCGCATCCTCGGCCTCGCCGTCTTCGCGATCTTCATCCTCTTCCTGCTCAGCCTGCGGGCGCTCTCGCAGGCGGCGCGCAACTCGCGCCAGCTCTCGGCGGCGCTGGAGGGGCTGGCCTGGGAGGAGTTCCGCCAGGCCGGCTTGCCAGAGCGCTTCCGGGGCAAGATCGCGATCCTCGTCCCCGCCTACAACGAGGCCGAGAACATCGGCCACGTGCTCGACCAGATGCCGGCCGAGGTCTGCGGCCTCGCCACCGAGACCCTGGTCGTCGACGACGGCTCCCGCGACGGCACCGGCGACGTCGCCGCCTCCCACGGCGCCGCGGTCGCCCGCCACGTCACCAACCGCGGTGGCGGCGCGGCCCTGCGCACCGGCTACCGGCTGATGGTCGAATCCGGGGCCGAGCTGGTCGTCACCCTCGACGCCGACGGCCAGCACCTGCCCTCGGAGATGGAGCGCCTGGTCAAGCCGGTGCTCGACGGCGAGGTCGACGTCGCCCACGGCTCCCGCGTCCTCGGCCACGCCGACCGCAACACCCGCGCCCGTGAGCTCGGCATCGTCTTCTTCAACCGCCTCGTCTCCTTCATCACCCGCACCCACGTGACCGACTGCTCCAACGGCTACCGCGCCGTCCGCACCACCGTCCTCCCCCAGCTGGTCCTGCGCCAGGAGCAGTTCCACACCTCCGAGTTCATGATCGAGGCGATCAAGCGCGGCATCCCCGCCAAGGAGATCCCGATCACGGTCGAACAGCGCCTGCACGGCCACTCGAAGAAGCCGGCCGTCTTCCGCTACGGGGTGGGTTTTGCCAACGCGATCGTCAGGACTTGGCTGCGGTAGGTGTGCAGGGAGGGATGGCGGTAGCCCTCTCCGGAAATTCAGTCGCGTCCGCTTCGCGGACTGCTCCACAACCTGCTGTGCGCCTATGGCGCGCAGGAATCGGATTGCATTTCCGCGCGCTTCGCGCACATTCCCGGAGAGGGCTACCGCCATCCCTCTCACAGGCGTCTCGCGTCACCCCCTCACCTACGAGGAAAGGTCCACCCGTTGCGTCTTCCCGCGTAGGTCCCGAACCCTCGGCCCTCTCGGCAACCTGTGTTGCTGAGGGGCCTGGTCGCCCTCGATTCGAATGTGCGCGAAGCGCGCGATATGCAATCTGTCCACTGCGCGACCTTTAGGTCGCGCTCCAACATCCGGAGCGACGCGCCCATAGGGCGCGGAGCGACTCAATTCGAATCGAGGGTGACCAGACCCCTCTACTGCACGCCCGGGTGGCGGACGGCCGCCGGGTCGGGCAGATACAGGTCGGTGCCGCAGCGCGGGCAGACCTGGACGTAGAGCTTCAGCTCCTTCTGGCAGGTCGGGCACTGGCGTTCGGGTTCGTTCTTCTCGACCCGGTAGAGGATCGCGGCGACGAGGCCGAGCAGGGGCAGGACGGCGCCGACCAGGAACCAGATCCAGAAGGAGCTGCCCTTGCCCCTGGCGACGAAGCCGGTGGCGAGCCCGAAGAGGAAGACGATGACGAGGTATTGCACGGGGTCATTCTGACGCTTCCGCGGCATGGGTCGAACGTCCAGGCAGGCGAATCTGCCTAAAGGCGGCCAACCGAGGACCGACAACCCTTGCAAGGACCACCCGGACTCCCGCCGAGGAGCCCCAGGGGTCCTTTGCGCATGGCGATTCCGAGAACCTCAACCAGCGCGGCGAAGCCGAAGCGGCACCACCGCCGCCACCGCCGGCGCGTCTGGAACGACAAGCACTACCGCTGGGTGCCCGACGGCGAAGGCGACTGGCGCGTCCAGGGCTACATCTTCCATCACCACCACAAACCCAAGCGCGGGCACTTTCGCGGTCCCGGGAAGAAACCGGCGCGGCGAGTGCCGGCACCGGCCGCGGCCGCGGCACCCTTCAACCCGGACCCGCGACCTGCCGGCTCCTACCAAGGCCCGTTCGGGGTCGAACAGGCGGTGCGGCTGCTGAACCGGGCCGGGTTCGGCCCCGTGCCGGGACAGGCCGAGCACCTCGTCTCGCTGGGCCTGGTCGGCGCCGTCCAGTCGCTGACCCGCCCGAGCGGCGCCGCCACCCTGACCGGGCCGCCCCCGGTCGACGACGAAGGCAACCCGATCGCCCCCGCCGACGTCTGGGGCCACGACCACCTCTGGTGGCTCGACCGCATGGTCCGCACCGACCAGCCGCTGGTCGAGCGGATGGCGCTGGTCTTCCACGACTGGTTCGCGACCTCGATCGACGGGGTCTCCAAACAGCAGCAGATGATCGACCAGTCCAACCTCTTCCGCTCCGCCTGCTTCGGCTCCTTCCTCGACCTCTTCAAGGCGGTGACGATCGACCCGGCGATGCTGCAGTGGCTGAACGGCGCCGAAAACCACAAGGACGCGCCGAACGAGAACTACGGGCGCGAGATGATGGAGCTGTTCAGCCTCGGCGCCGACCGCGGCGCCTACAGCGAGGACGACATCCGCGAACAGGCGCGGGCGCTAACCGGCTGGCGCAACGACTGGTCGGGGGAACTGGGCGCCTACAACTTCCACTTCGACCCCCAGGGCCACGACACCAAAAACAAGACGGTCTTCGGGCAGACCGGCAACTGGAACTGGGAAGACTCCTGCCGCCTCTGCGTCGAGAACCCGCTGCACCCTTCCTTCTTCGTCGCCAAGCTCTGGAGCTACTTCGTACCGCAGCCGCCTGCGGCGGCGGTGCAGGACGGGCTGATGAGCACCTACCGCAGCTCAGGCTGGCAGATCCGCCCGATCGTGGAGGCGATCCTGACGAGCCCCGACCTCTACGAAGGCCCGGCGATGGTCAAGCCGCCGGTCGTCCAGCTCGCCGGGATGCTGCGAGCGCTCGGCCGCTACATCGATACCGATGCCTGGACCTGGCTCTGCGAACCGGCCGGACAGGTCCTCTTCCGGCCCCCGAACGTCTCCGGCTGGGACGACACCCGCTGGCTCGACACCTCGCGCATGCGGGCCCGCTGGAACATCGTCGACTACGCCCTCGACGAGATCTCGGTCGATGCCTGGAACAACGAGTACAGCGCCACCGAGAGCGCCGACGAAGCGCTGGCGCGCGCGGTCGCCTCCTGGGGCTCTCCGGCGCTGCGGGCCGAGCACCGGGCCGAGCTGCTCGATTTCTCCCAGCGGACGGAAAACCTGGCGATCGCCAGCTGGCAGCGCGGCCCCTTCCGGGCGATGCGCCAGAACGCCCTGCTGCAGCTGATCGGCATCAGCCCGGACACGATCCTGCAATGACCCCGCGCCCCCACAACTGCTGCGGCGACTACACCCGCTCCCAGCTGCTGCGCTCGGCCGCCGCCGAAGCCGGCAAGGGGCTGCCGGTAATCGAGCCGGGGATGCCGGAGCCAGCCGGGACCGGGCTCTCGCGGCGCCGGTTCCTCTCCCGCAGCGCCGGCCTGGCATTGGCCGTGTACGGCGCCTCGAAGATCCCGCTCTCGGCCTTCGAGACCGGCATCGCCCAGGCGGCGACGAGCGACAAGATCCTCGTCTCGGTCTTCTTCGACGGCGGCATCGACTCGCTCAGCGTGCTCGCCCCGGTCGGCGACCCGCGTTACGCGCAGTTGCGCCCCAACCTCGCCCTGCCGCCGGGAACGGGCACCCCGTTCAGCGAGGACACGCGACTGAACTGGCACCCCGCCGCGGCGAGCCTGGCGACCCTGCACGCCGAGGGCAAAGTCAGCGCCTTCCCGGCGATCGGCTACGACCATCCCGACCAGTCGCACTTCACCTCGCGCCACTTCTACGAGGTCGGCGAGCTCGCCGTCGGCTTCCGCACCGGCTGGCTGGGCCGCTACATCGACGCGGTCGGCGACGAGGAAAATCCGCTCCAAGGCCTCTCGATGGACGGCTCGCTCTCGCCGATGATCGCCACCGCCGACAAGCCCGTGGCGGCGATCGACAGCGTCGACGGCTACGACCTCTGGGCCCCGGTCAGCGACCCGGTCGAGACCGAGATGTACCGCAGCTTCGCCCGCTTCGGCGCCCTGCCGTCGGACTCGCCGGCGCTGGCGCAGGTGCGCAAAGCGACCGCCCAGACCGACAAGCTGCGCGAGGACCTCGGCGGGATCGGCGCCTTCACCAGCCCGGTCGCCTATCCCGACACCGACTTCTCCCACAAGCTCGCCGGGCTCGCCGCCTTCATCGCCGCCGGACTGCCGATGCGGGCGGTGACGATCCGGGCCGCCGGCGGCTACGACACCCACTCCGACCAGGCGCCCGACCTCGAAGGCAACCTGCGCGAAACCTGCGAGGGCCTGCTCGCCTTCCAGCGCGACCTCGAGTCCCGTGGCCTCGCCGACCGGGTGCTGACCGAGATGTGGAGCGAGTTCGGGCGGCGGCCGGAGGAGAACGGATCGGCCGGCACCGACCACGGCGCCGCCGGCTGCGCCTTCGTGATCGGCTCCAAGGCAGAGGGCGAAATGGTCGGCGAATTCCCCGGCTTGGCGAACCTCGACGCGAACGAAAACCTCCGCGTGACCAGCGACTTCCGGGCGATGTACTGCTCGCTGCTCGAGCAGTGGCTCGGCCAGGACGCCGGCCCGATCATCCCCGGCGCCTCCGGCTTCGCCCGGCCGACGCTGGTGAAGGCGTGACCAGGGCCCTCGCGGCCGTCGTCGCCCTGGCCCTGATCGCGACCCTCGGCCTGGCCCCGGCGCCGACCCCGCTCAGCGGCAGCGCTGCCGCCGCGGACTGCGCCTGGCAGCGGCACTCGCAGCGCCTGGTCAAGCACGTCAGGCGGGACGGCCACGTACGCCGGCTGGTCCGCGCCAGGCACTGGTGGAGCTGCGACCCGCTCGCGGTCCCGCCCCAGCTCGCGCCGCCCCCGGCGCCCCCGGCCAGCCCCGAACCGGCGCCGGTCCCGGAAGCGAGCCCGCCGCCGCGGACGGTCAGCGTCAAGGCGGAAGACGCCAAAGCGGAACACTTCAGCTTCGGCCTCTCCCGCCCCTACGTCGTCGCCGGCGAAGTGACCGTCCAGCTCAACAACCAGGGCATGGACTCCCACAACCTCAACCTGCGGCTCGCCAGCAGCGAAGAAGCGCCGCTGCAGGTGGGCGAAGCCGGGCCGGGCGAGAGCAGGGTCGGGCGCTTCGACCTGCCCCCGGGCACCTACCGGCTCTGGTGCAGCCTGCCCCAGCACGACGAATGGGGCATGAACGTCGAGCTAGAAGTCAGGGCCGGCTAGCCGAGTCGCTTCGGGTGGCCGATCGAGCCGACCTCGGAGATGTCGCGGCGGAAGGGCAGCCCGGCGGTCCAGTCGAGCACGGCGCGGGCCTTGCGAGCCGGGCCCGGAATCTGGCTCATGTGGTAGGTCCGGGCCAGCCACCAGGCGGGGAAGCCGCGGAAGGTGCGATCGCCGATCTTGCCGACCGCCTTGTAGCGGCCGAGGTTGACGAAGGAGGCTTCGCTGCGGTAATCGAAGCGCTCCGGCGTGCCGATGCCGAGCTCGGCGGCGATGTTGCGGGCGGCCACCGGGCCCTGGCGGACGGCGTGCTGGGCCGTCGGCGGGCAAGTGCCGCCGCGTGGGTCGGGCGCCGCGGCGCAATCGCCGATCGCCCAGACCGAGTCCAGCCCCTGCACCCGCAGGTGGTCGTCGACGGGGACGCGGCCGCGCTCGTCCAGCGGCAGGCTGAGGTCCCTGAGGATCGGCTGCGGGGCGACGCCGGCGGTCCAGACGACGGTGCGGGTCGGCAGCGTCTCCCCGGTCGAGAGGCGGGCAGAATCGGCCTCCACCTGCTCCAGCGTCGTCTCCAGGCGGATGTCGATGCCGCGCCCGCGCAGCTCGCGCAGGGCGTAATCGGCCAGCTCGATCTCGATCTCCGGCAGCACCCGGCCGGATGCCTCGACGAGCACCCAGCGCATGCCGTGCAGGCGGGCGCGCGGGTAGCTCTCCATCGCGTCGGCGGCGAAGTCCTGGAGCTCGGCGAGGGCCTCCAGGCCGGCG
>DATBXZ010000051.1:0-4834 GCA_036513995.1 Solirubrobacterales bacterium
GCATCGGCGGCGGCCCCGATCCGCTCCAGGGTCAGCGCGTAGATCCGCGATTCGGGCTTTCGGCAGCCGACGAAACCCGAGTCGACGACGGTCTCGAAGATCTCGTCGACCGGCAGCATCGAGCGCCACAGCGGCTCCCACTCGCGCACGTTGTTGGTCAGCATCGCCATCCGCTTGCCACGGGCCTTGAGCTCCCGCATCAGCTCGATCATCGGCGGGTTGGGGTGGAGCGCCTCGAAGTAGGTCTCGCGGAAGCGGTGCAGCGCCGGCCGGTGGCCGAGCAGCGGCTCCAGCCCGCCGCCCAGCCGGTCGAGGAAGTCGACCTCGGCCATCTCGCCCCGCTCCAGCGCGTAGAGCGGGTTCTCGCCGTCCTCGTCGGTGATCGCCCTCATCGCCCTGCCGAGGTTCTCCGGCGAGATCCCGATCTCGTCCTGGACCGCCATGAAGGAGGTCAGCAGCGGTGTCGTCAGGACGCCGCCGAAGTCGCAGACGATCGCCTCGATCTCAGGCATCGGGGCGGGCGACCTCGTAGGTGCCCAGTCCCTCGCGCCCCTCGACCGACCAGCGGAAGAAGGCGATCTCGGCGTCGAGGCCGGGTCGCTGGACCCGGGTCGAGCTGATCAGCGTGCCGGCGCCGCGCAGCGGCCGTCCGTCCTCGGCGTCCGGCCACAGCTCGAGGGAGACGCGGCGCTGGACGCCGTCCTCGCCGTACTCGGTCGAGATCAGCGCTTCGTCGAAGGCGACCGGGGCGGCGTCGGGATCGCAAAGCACCGCCGCGACCTCCTCCTCGCCGTGCTCGTGGGCACCGGCGGGCAGGGCCGAGGTGATCGCCAGCAGCCCACCGTCGGCGAAGACGATGCCGATCGACCGCCGCAGGATCTGGCCGGAGTCGCTCATCGACGGAGCCTATTGGCGCGAAAAGGGATCGTGCGTCGCGGTCCGCCGCCGTCACCCGGCTACCATTGAGCGATGCCAGACGAGCAAGCAGCCGCCCCGGACCAGCAAGCCGAAGTTCTCACCGAGGAGGACGTCTTCGAAGCCCTCGAGGAGGTCATCGACCCCGAGCTCGGCCTCGACTTCGTCTCTCTCGGCCTCGTCTACGACGTCGCGATCGAGCAGGAAGACGTCTACGTCACCTTCACCCTGACCACCCCAGCCTGCCCGATCGGCCCCCAGGTCTCCGAACAGATGAAGGAGTTCGTCGGTGACCTCCCCGGCGTCAACGCCGTCCACCCGAAGATGGTCTTCGACCCCGCCTGGTCGCCGGAAATGATGACCGACGACGCCAAGTTCGCACTCGGCTTCTAGCCGGTTGCGTCACTCGTCGTCGATGCGCGGCAGCTGGCGGCCGTCGCCGTTGACCGGGACCTCTTCGGCGGTGGCGTCGAAGTCGTAGTCGCGGCTGGCGCCTGGGCGCTCTGGCTCCGGGCCGCCGCCTGACATCCCCACGACCATGAACCGCCCGATCGTGAAGCGGCGCAGCAGGCTCCGCACGATCGCCCGGCTCGGCGGCACCAGCAGGATCAGGCCGAAGATGTCGGTGATGAAGCCGGGGGCGAGCAGCAGGGTGCCGCCGACGACGATCAGCAGGCCGTCGATGACCTCCCTGCCGGGGAAGCGGCGCTGGGCCAGGGCCTCGTTGAAGCGGCGCCAGGCGCCGCGGCCCTGGTGTTTGAGCAGGAAGGAGCCGAGCAGGGCGTCGGCCAGCAGCAGCGCCAGGGTCGGCCAGACGCCGATTGCCTCGCCGACCTGGACGATCACGTAGAGCTCCGCGATCGGGACGACGATGAAGAGAACGATCAAGAACAGCGGCATGGGGAAAGCCTAGTCGCGCCGGCCCCCCGGCCCGATCTGCTCAGACTGCGGCGGCAGCGGCGCTGGCCGCCTGCTCGAGCTCGGCCAGGGACTCGCTGATCCCGTCCGAGATCGCCTCCACGTCTTCCATCGAGTCGTAGTCGGCCAGCAGGCCGAAGCCGACGTTGCCGTTGTAGCTCATGATCGCGATCGCCAGGGCGTGGTTCTGCGGCAGGAAGGCGACCGGGAAGACCTCCTCCAGTTCCCGCCCCAGCACGTAGAGGGGGAGCTGCGGGCCCGGCACGTTGGTGACGATCAGGTTGAAGAGGCGGGTCGAGAAGTTGATCCGCGAGGCCTGGGCCAGCAGGGTCGGCGGCGCGAAGTCGTTGAAGCGCGAGATCACTTCGGCCCCGAGCGCTTGTTTGGAGCGCTTCAGCCCGGCCATCTCCTCGCTGATCACGCGCAGCCGCCGCACCGGGTCCTCGACGTAGACGGGCAGCGGGCCGCGCATCAGGGCAATCCGGTTGCCGAGGTCGCCGTGTTCGTCCTCGCTGCGGATCGAGACCGGGACCAGTGCCCGCAGCTCCAGCCCCTCGGTGCGGATGCCGCGGCCCTGCAGCCAGTTACGCACCGAGCCCGTCACCACGGCGAGGACGACGTCGTTGACGGTGCCCCCGAGCGCGTCCTTGATCCGTTTGAAGGCGGCCAGCTCCGAGCGCGCCCAGACGTAGCGCCGGTGCGGCCCGATCTCCTGGTTCAGCGGCACGTCCGGCGCCGGGTCGGCGAAGGCGCTGACGATCTCGCTGATCCCCTCCAGCGCCTCGACCGCCTTGCGCGCGGTTGTCTCCGGGTTGCGCACCGCCTCGATCGCGCGCTCGGCGAACTTGACCGGGGTCGCGACGATGTCGCTGATGCCGCGCGCGACCAGCTCGGTCGTCCCCGGTTCCGGCTGCGGCACCCAGTCGTCCCTGGTCGCCGCCGGCTCGGGGTCGCGCTCGAGGTCGAAGAGGACGGTGCCGATGTCGACGCCGGAGACCCCGTCGACCATCGCGTGGTGGGTCTTGGTCAGGATCGCGAAGCGGTCGCGCTCCAGCCCCTGCGCCAGCCACAGCTCCCAGAGCGGCTTGGAGCGGTCCAGCTGCTGGGAGAAGACGCGCCCGGCTAGCCGCTTCAGCTGCGCCTCGCCGCCCGGCTCGGGCAGCGCGGTGTGGCGGATGTGGTAAGTCAGGTTGAAGTTGACGTCGTCGGCCCAGAGCGGTCGCCCCGCCTCCAGCGGTGGCACCACCAGCTTCTGGCGGAAGCGTGGCACCTGGCTGAGGCGCCCGCGCACGTGCTCGACCAGGTCGACGTACTTCGGCGGCGGCCCCTCGAAGATCAGGATCGCGCCGACGTGCATGTGGCTGTTGGAGCTCTCGTTGGTCAGGAACGAGGCGTCGACGGAGGTGAGACGGTCGAGGTGGCGGCCTTCGGTGCTCATCCAGCAAGGCTAGCTACCCTGCTCTTATGGCAGCAACCACCACCACTGCCCCGAAGCGAGTCTTGCTCGCCGCCCCCCGCGGCTACTGCGCCGGCGTCGACCGCGCTGTGCAGACGGTCGAGCGCGCCCTCGAGCTGCACGGCGCCCCCGTCTACGTGCGCAAGGAGATCGTCCACAACAAGCACGTGGTCGAGGAATTGGCCAAGCGCGGCGCGATCTTCGTCGAGCAGGAGACCGAGGTGCCGGAGGGCGAGATGGTCGTCTTCTCCGCCCACGGCGTCGCCCCCGCCGTCCACGACAACGCCGCCGCCCGCAAACTGCGCACGATCGACGCCACCTGCCCGCTGGTGACCAAGGTCCACGTCTCCGCCCGCCGCTTCGCCGCCGAGGGCTACACGATCGTGATGATCGGCCACGACGGCCACGAGGAGGTCGAAGGGACCACCGGCGAGGCCCCCGACAACATCGTCCTGATCGAAACCGCCGACGAGGTCGCCTCGCTCGAGGTCCCCGATCCGAACAAGGTCGCCTTCATCACCCAGACCACGCTCTCGGTCGACGAGACGGCGGAGGTGATCGCCGCCCTGCGGGCCAAGTTCCCGGGAATCGTCAGCTCCAAGTCAGATGACATCTGTTACGCCACGACCAACCGCCAGATCGCGGTCAAGCAGCTGGCCCGCGAGTGCGACCTGGTCCTGGTGATCGGCTCGACCAACTCCTCCAACTCCAACCGCCTGGTCGAGGTGGCGCGCGAGCACGGTGCCGCCTCGCACCTGATCGACAACCACACCCAGGTCGAGGAGGCCTGGCTGGAGGGAGTCGAGACCGTCGGCATCACCTCCGGCGCCAGCGCCCCCGAGGAGCTGGTCGAGAGCCTGGTCGAGTTCTTCCGCGAGCGCGGCGCCGACGACGTCTCCGAGCTGCGCACCGTCCACGAGGACGTCCGCTTCATGCTGCCGAAGAAGATCCGGCAGGAGCTCTCCGCCCGCGCCTAACCGAGCGAGGCGCGCCCTGGCTCAGACGCGGGGCGCGTAGCGGTGGTGCAGCATCAGGTCGTTGCCGTCGGGGTCGGTGAACAGGGCCATGTGGCAGACGCCGGTGTCGAGGGTGTCGGCGCTGAACTGGACGCCCTTGGCTTCCAGCTCGGCGCGGGCGGCGGCGACGTCGTCGACGTGGAGGGCGGGGTGGGCGTTCTTCTGTGGGGCGAACTCCATCCCCATCTTGGCCGGCTCCCAGATGCCGAAGCAGGTGCTCCCGGCCCAGAATTCGTACTCGCCCTTGTCATCGGGGCGCAGGCCGAGTGTCTCCACGTAGAACTCGCGGGAGCGGTCGGCGTCGGTCGAGGGAATGCCGACGAAATCGAGCTTGGTGATCATGGTTCTTCTCCTTTTCCAGGGGTGGCGGCGGGGAAGCTGACGGACCAGATTCGCAGGCCCGGAGTGGGACGGAGGGTAATGGCGTGCGCCTCGTGGCCGGGGTGCTCGGCCAGGGCGTGGAGGGCGGGGCCGGCGACGGCGACCGTGCCGGCGGGCTCGCCGTCGAGCTCGATCGCGATCTCGCCCG
>DATBXZ010000052.1:0-5295 GCA_036513995.1 Solirubrobacterales bacterium
CGGAGCGATGCACTTCGCCCCGACCTCGGCCAACCTCCAGAACCTGGTTCGCGAGGGAATTCCGGTCTCACAGGTCTTCGTCACCGGCAACACCGGCATCGACGCGCTGCGCTGGGCCTCGGCGATGGACGTCAAGTTCGCCAACCCCGACCTGCAGGCGCTGCACGACGGCGACTCCCGGATCGTTGTCGTCACCGCGCACCGGCGCGAGAACTGGGGCGACGGGCTGCGGGGCATCGCCGAGGGGGTCGCTCGCCTCGCCCGCGACCAGCGCGACGTCAGCTTCGTGCTTCCGGTCCATCCCAACCCGCGTGTCCGCGAGGTCCTGACCGAGCGCCTCACCGGCCTCGACAACGTCCTCCTCACCGAGCCGCTCGGCTACGCCACCTTCGCCCGCCTGCTCGGTCGCGCCCACCTGGTGATCACCGACTCCGGCGGCATCCAGGAAGAGGCGCCTTCGCTGGGCAAGCCGGTTCTGGTCACCCGCGAGACGACCGAGCGCACCGAGGGGCTGGAGGCCGGCACGCTGCGCCTGGTCGGCACCGACCCGGATGTGATCTTCAACGAGGCCTCCCGCCTGCTCGAAAGCGACGACGCCTACGCCGAGATGGCGGCGGCGCCGAACCCCTATGGCGACGGCCGCGCCGCCGAGCGCATCGTCGCCTCGCTCGAGCACATCCTGCTCGGCGGCGAGGCGCCCGCTCCCTTCGGGCCCGGCTACAGCCGTGGCGTCGTCGCCCTCGCCGCGGGCCTCGAGCCGACCCGTGACTCAGCCCTGGAGCGACTGGAGGCGGCGATCGGCGAGACCGCTCCGCGCCTGCAGGAAGCGGCTCCCGAAGAGGAGTCGATCCACCTGGTCGAGGACTAGCCACATGAGCTCCCCCACCTGGCCCTTCGCCGGCCTGCCGGTCGTGTGGGAGGTCATCTTCACCGTCTGCCTCGTCGTCGTCGCGGCGATGTTCCTCTGGACGCTGCTGCTCTTCGTCCGCGGCCACAAGGCGATCGTCCACCCGCCACAGTCACCGCCGGAGGGCGCCGACGCCTTCTCCTGGGTCTTCCTCGTCCCCGCCCTGAACGAGGAGGTGACGATCGCCGACAGCGTCGAGCGCCTGCTGGGCCTGCCGGTGGCGCGCCGCCGCGTGATCGTGATCGACGACGGCTCCGACGATCGCACCGCGGAGATCCTCGCGGGCATCGATCACCCCGATCTCTATGTCCTCTCCCGGCGAGCGCCGGAAGCCCGCCAGGGCAAGGCGGCGGCGCTCAACTACGCCTACCGCTCGCTGGAGACGCACGCGGATCGGGCCAGGACCATCGTCGTCATCGTCGACGCCGACGGCCGCCTGCACGACCAGGCGCCTCACTTCGCCGCCAGCCACTTCGAGGATCCGAAGGTGGGGGGGATGCAGTCGCTGGTCCGCATCTACAACCGCCAGCACCTGCTGACCTGGCTGCAGGACGTCGAGTTCTCCGTCTACGGCCACCTCTTCCAGGCCGGGCGCGATCACTGGGGGACCGCCGGGATGGGCGGCAACGGCCAGTTCAACCGGCTCAGCGCCCTCGACGACCTCGCCGACGAGGACGGTCCGTGGCGCGACAAGCTGACCGAGGACCAGGATCTCGGCCTGCGCCTGATGGCGGCGGGCTGGGAGGGGCACCAGGATCTGCGGGCGACCGTGGATCAGCAGGGGCTATCGAAGCTGCGGCCGCTGTTCCGCCAGCGCACCCGCTGGTCGCAGGGCAACCTGCAGGCGATCGCGCTGCGCGGGCAGGTCGCCAGGGCACCGCTCGGGCGCGGTGCCCGGACCGAGCAGATGGCCTACCTGCTGATGCCCTTCTGGCAGGGGATCATCGGCATCGGCCTGGTCGCCGCCCTGGTCCTGGCGATCACCGGCGTGGCCCCGTTCTGGGGCGCGGGGCCGACCTGGCAGCTCGCCTTCTTCTACCTGCTGGCCTTTGGCGGCACGGCCCTCGGTTGCATCGCCGCGCGCTCGGAGGAGGGGCCGCTTGGCTGGCTGCGCGGCTTCCTGATCGCCCAGATCTACACGCCCTACACCTGGTTCCTCTGGCCGGTGCTGCTGCGCTCGAGCGTGCGCCAGCTGACCGAACGCGGCGACTGGGCGAAGACCGAGCGTGAGCCCCTGGGTCCGGGCGCCGAGCCGGTTCCCGAGAAGCCCGCGGGCTCGGGGTCTGCCGCGGGTCTGCCGGTCAGTCGCGCGTAGCGCGCCAGACCCAGAGCATCGCCAGCGGTTGCAGCGGCAGCCGCGCCCAGAGAGCCCAGCGCGGGATCTTGTCCAGGTCCAGCCCCTTGATCTGCTCGGGGCTGACCGCCATGTGGATGTTGGCCGGAAAGACGGCGAGCAGCAGGGCCAGCAGCCACCAGCCGCCGAAGCGTCGGGTGCGTGGGTGGAGAACGGCGAGCCCGCCGACGATCTCGGCGACGCCGCTGATCGCCACTGCCTCCTTGGCGGGCACCGGCTCCGGCACCATCGCTTCGTAGCTGCGCGGGATCACGAAATGCAGAACCCCGGTGAGGTTGAAGAAGGCGGCGAGGCCGGCGCGCGAGCGGTTCACGCGCCGCAGTCTTTCATTCCGCGCCGGGCCGAGTTGGCCGCCCGCTATTTTCGTAGTGATGCCCGAGTTCGAGCTCAACCCCGCCTACACGCCGACCGCCGACCAGCCGCAGGCGATCTCCGGCCTGGCCGCGGGGATCGAGGCCGGCGAACGCTTTCAGACCCTGCTGGGCGCGACCGGCACCGGCAAGACCTTCACGATGGCGGCGACGATCGCCGCGGTGCAGCGGCCCTCGCTGGTGATCGCCCACAACAAGACCCTCGCCGCCCAGCTCTGCAATGAGTTCCGTGAGTTCTTCCCCGACAACGCGGTCGAGTACTTCGTCTCCTACTACGACTACTACCAGCCCGAGGCCTACGTCCCCGCCCAGGACCTCTACATCGAGAAGGACTCCTCGATCAACGACGAGATCGACCGCCTGCGCCACGCGGCGACGGCGGCCCTGTTCGCCCGCCGCGACGTGATCATCGTCGCCTCGGTCTCCTGCATCTACGGGATCGGCTCGCCGCAGGTCTACAACGAAAAAATGCAGCTGTTCAAAGTCGGCGCCTCGCTCGACCGCGACGAGGTCCTGCGCAAGCTGGTGAAGATGCAATACCAGCGCAACGACCAGGTGCTGGGGCGCGGCTCCTTCCGGGTCCGCGGCGAGGTGCTGGAGATCATGCCCGCCTACGCCGAGTCTGCCTACCGGATCTCCCTCTTCGGCGACGAGATCGAGGGGATCCAGCACTTCGACCCGCTGACCGGGGAAATCCTCGACACGATCGACCACGTCTCGGTCTGGCCGGCCTCGCACTACGTGACCAAAGACGAGACGGTCGAGCGTGCGGTCGAGGAGATCAGGGCCGAACTCGAATCGCGCACCGCCGAGCTGGAGGAGGAAGGCAAGCAGCTGGAGGCGCACCGGCTGCGTCAGCGCACCGCCTACGACCTGGAGATGATCAAGGAGGTCGGCTTCACCTCGGGGATCGAGAACTACTCGCGGATCCTCGACGGCCGTCCCGCCGGTAGCCCCCCGCACACGCTGATCGACTACTTCCCCGATGACTTCGTCACCTTCGTCGACGAGTCCCACCAGACGATTCCGCAGATCGGCGGCATGTACGAGGGGGACCGCTCGCGCAAGTCGACCCTGATCGACTTCGGCTTTCGCCTGCCCTCGGCGATCGACAATCGCCCGCTGAAGTTCGACGAGTTCCTCGAGCGGGTCGACCGCCTGGTGATGGTCTCGGCGACCCCGGGCAACTTCGAGAAAGCGGAATCGAGCCGGATCGTCGAGCAGATCGTGCGCCCGACCGGGATCATCGACCCCGAGATCGAGGTCCGCGAGACCAAGAACCAGATCGACGATCTGATGAACGAAGCCCGCGTCGTCGCCAAGGCGGGCGAGCGCGTCCTCGTCACCACGCTGACCAAGAAGATGGCCGAGGACCTGACCGCCTACCTGCTCGAGTACGGGATCAAGGTGCGGTACCTGCACTCGGAGATCGACACCCTGGAACGGATCCAGATCGTCCGCGACCTGCGGCTCGGCGAGTACGACGTCCTCGTCGGGGTCAACCTGCTGCGCGAGGGGCTCGACCTGCCCGAGGTCTCGCTGGTGGCGATCCTCGACGCCGACAAGGAGGGCTTCCTACGCGGCGAGACCAGCCTCGTGCAGACGATCGGCCGCGCCGCCCGCAACGTCAACGGGCGGGTGCTGATGTACGCCGACAGGGAGACCGATGCGATGCGGGCGGCGATGAGCGAGACCGATAGACGCCGGGCGATCCAGCTCGCCTACAACGAGGAGCACGGGATCACCCCGGAGACGGTCCGCAAGGGGATCTCCGAGATGTCGTCGTTCCTGGCGATGGAGGACCGGGCGCCGGCCAAGCGACGCAGCAAGCGCAGTGGCGAGTACGACAGCCCGGAGGAGCTGGAGAAGACGATCGTCGCCCTCGAGGAGGAGATGCTGGTCGCGGCCGACGACCTCCGCTTCGAGGAGGCCGGCCGCATCCGCGACGAGCTCAGGGAGCTGCGCCGCGACCTCGACGGGATGACCGCCGGGGCCTAGACCAGCAGCTTCGCCGCCTTGGCGCTGTCGGTGAAGAACTCCCCGCGCACGGTCTTGCCGTCCGCGTCGTACTTGATCAGGTGCACGAAGGGCGCCTCGAAGCCGCCCTTGTCGTTGCTTGCCCGCTGGGTGCCGCGCACGACCACGTACTCGCCGGCATCGATGAACTCCTCCGGGTCGACGCTGAACGAGTCCCAGTAGTTGGGGATCTGGGCGAAGTTCCCCAGGATCGCGTCGCGGCCCTTGACCTCTCCTCCGAGCGGCAGCTCGTCCGAGGTGACCCAGACCGCGTCCTCGGCGAACGAGTCCCGCAGGGCGGCAAGATCGCCGCTCCCGAAGGCCTGGTAGGCGGAACGGGCAGTGTCGAGATTGGACATCTCTCCTCCTCTGTTTGGCCCCGCCCGATACCAACGTAACGCCGCCGGGCCGGCGGCACAAGCCGGGCCGGGCTTCGCGCCTGGCTAATCTCCGCCCGTGGCCATCGCCGTAACCGAAGCGACCTTCGATCGCGACGTCGTCGAGCTCTCCGCCAAGGCTCCCGTCGTGGTCGACTTCTGGGCCGAGTGGTGCGGCCCCTGCAAAGCGCTGAGCCCGGCCCTGGAAGCGGCTGAGGCGAGTCGCGGCGGCCGGGTCCTGCTGGCCAAGGTCGACGTCGACTCCAACAA
>DATBXZ010000053.1:0-2134 GCA_036513995.1 Solirubrobacterales bacterium
ATCGAGCACTACCTATCCGGCACCCCCGCCAACATCGTCTCCGCCGCCCGGCAATTATTTGCCATTGGCAATTACGTGCCATTCTCCTAATTGAAAGTCGGCCGTAATTTGCCACCGCCGAAAATTGTCGCTGGGGACCGCCTCCGTCCTATAATCAGAATGTCAGTGGGAGCAGGCATTCTGATCCCATGCCAGGTCTAAAGCACCAGTCCATCGTCCAGATCCTGCGCGACGAGCCGCAGCTTCTCGTTATGTTCCTCGGGAGATCCGGCTTCCGGCTCCCCGCCGGAGCAATCCCGATCATCGCCGACAGCGACCTCTCCCACCGTAGCCCCCGCATGCTCAAAGAGCTGCGATCGGACAACGTCTTCCTTTTCCAGGGAATGTCCACCTCATCCGTATCTTCACGCCGCGACAAGCACGACAGGAGTTGGAGCAGCTCATGGAAGACCTCTTCAAGGACCCGTTCATCGATCGCTTCATCAACGAGGGCATCGAGGAGGGCATGCAGCAGGGCAAGCAGCTGGGCAAGCAGCTGGGCCGAGCCGACAGCGCGACACGCGTACTGCTCACGATCCTCGCCGCGCGCGGCATCGCCATCGCCGATCAGCTTCGCTCCCGGATCGCCGAGTGCACCGATCCGGACCTGCTCGAGCGGTGGGCCACCCGAGCCGCCACCTGCTCGACCATCGACGAGGTGTTCGCCTCGTAGGTCAGGGCAGAGAAAACCTCCAGGAAATCCGAAGCCGACAAGTCCTCAAATTTGGTAAGTGATCGGCTCACTTACACATACACTCACCGCCATGACAGGCAAGCGAACCGCCCACGAGCGGTTCCCCGAGGTGATCGCTGCCGCCGTGCGGGTGTTCGCCACGGACGGCTACAAGGCGGCGCGGATGAGCGACGTGGCGCGGGAGGCGGGCCTGTCCGAGGCCGCGCTCTACCGCTACGTCGACGGCAAGGAAGACCTGTTCGTGCTCGCGATCAGGCACGCGCTGCTCCTCGAGCCGCTGCCGGAGCAGGACGACCCGGACGGCGCCTTCCCCCTCAAGGCGCCCCGGCTGGCCGGGATGATCTCGGAAGCGCGCGAGTTCGTGGCGGCCGAGGTTCCCTTCGGCTCGCTCGCGGAGGCGCTGCTGCGAGCGGAGGCGGACGACCCGGCGGCCGAGCTCGAGTCGATCATGCGCGAGCTGTTCACCCTCGAGGAGCAGACCAGCCAGGCGGTCGACATGATCGAGCGCTCCGCCCGCGAGCTGCCCGAACTGGCCGACCTGCTCGACAGCGGGCTGCGGGCCCCGGTCCTGACCGCGCTCACCAGCTACCTCGACAGCCGGGCCAAGCCCGGCCAGCTCCGCACCACCCCGAACGCGGCCGCGACCGCGCGCCTGGTCCTGGAGACGCTCACCTGGTTCGCCCGGCACCGGCAGTCCGACCCCTACGGGGCCGCGATCCCCGCCCAACTGGCGCAGGAAACCGCCATCGACGCACTCCTGCACGCGCTTGTCCCCCCGCAGTACCTCCCGCATCACCTCCCCCAGAACAACCCGGAGCGCCCGTGAACGCGATCGAGGTCAGCACCCTCACCATGAGCTACGGCGACCGCGAGGTGCTGCGCGGCGTCGACTTCGAGGTCGCCAGCGGCGAGGTCTTCTGCCTCCTCGGCCCGAACGGCGCCGGCAAGACCACCACGGTCGAGATCCTCGAGGGCTTCCGCCAGCGCACCAGCGGCAACGTGACCGTGCTCGGCATGGACCCGCAGGCCCAGCCGACGCGGCTGCGCGAGCGGATCGGCATCGTCTTGCAGGAGTGCGGCTTCCCCCGCCAGGCCCGGGTCAAGGAGCTGATCGACTGCTGGCGCTCCTATTACCCAAGCCCGCGCGCCACCGATGACCTGCTCCACGTCGTCGAGCTCCACGAGGATAAGAACACCCAGGTCCGCAAGCTCTCCGGCGGCCAGCGCCGCCGCCTCGACCTGGCCCTCGCGCTGGCCGGGGACCCGGACCTGATCTTCCTCGACGAGCCCACGACCGGCTTCGATCCCGAGTCCCGGCGGCGCTGCTGGGAGGCGATCGAGAACCTCCGCACGCTCGGCAAGACCGTCCTGCTCACCACCCACTACCTGGACGAGGCGGAG
>DATBXZ010000054.1:0-3728 GCA_036513995.1 Solirubrobacterales bacterium
CTGGCGACCGTGGAGCTACAGCCCGTTGGAGGCGATTGCACCGTCCAGCTCTGGGTCGCCGGGCTCGGGTCGGTGTTGCCGGCGGCGTCGGTGGCGCGGACCGAGAAGGTGTGTTCGCCGACCGTCACCCCCGAGTAGGCCTGGGGTGAGACGCAGGCCACCCAGTTGCCGCCGTCGAGCTTGCAGGCGAAGCTCGAGCCGGCCTCGCTGGAGGAGAAGGAGAAGCTGGCGCCGGTCGCGGTGGTGGTAGCCGCGGGGCCCGAGGCAATAGAGGTCTCGGGAGCCGTGGTGTCGGGCGGTGGCGGAGGTGGCGGCGGCGCCTGGACTGTCCAGGCGCTGGTCGCCGGGGAGGAATCAGTGTTGCCGGCGCCATCGGTGGCGCGGACCGAGAATTCGTGTTCGCCCACGGCGACGGTGCCGTAGGTCTGGGGCGAGCTGCAGGGCGTCCAGGAGCCCGAGTCGAGCTTGCAGGCGAAGCTGGAGCCGGCCTCGTTCGAGGCGAAGGAGAAGCTGGCGCTGGTCGCAGTCGTCGGTGACGCGGGCTGGGCCGTGATCGAGGTCTCGGGAGCCGTGGTGTCGGGCGGCGGCGGAGGTGGCGGCGGCGCCTGCACGGGCGGTTCCTGCACGATCCAGCTCTGGCTCGCCGGAGTCTGGTCGACGTTGCCGGCATCATCGGTGGCGCGGACCGAGAAGGTGTGTTCGCCGACCGTAAGGGCGGTGTAGGAGACAGGTGAGGAGCACGAGCTCCAGTCGGCGGCGTCGAGCTTGCAGGAGAAAGTGGAGCCCGGCTCGGAGGCGCTGAAAGCGAAGCTCGCGGTGGTGTCGGTGGTTTCAGCGACGGGACCGGAGTCGATCAGGGTCTCCGGTGCGGTGGTGTCGGCCGGAGGCGGCGGCGTCTGCACGGGTGGTTCCTCTACGGTCGGCGCCTGTACGGGCGGTGCCTGCACAGATGGCGCCTGAACGGGTGGTTCCTGCACGCTCGGCGCCTGCACTGTTGGTTCCTGCTCGCGGACCGAGGATTCATGTTCGCCCTTGTTACGGGAGGGACGGACAAGGATGGGCACATAGTGCCGCTTGCCGATTGCGAGCTTCTGAGGGTGCAATGTGCGCTGGGAGAAGTGACCCGAAGCCCTGGTCGAGGGGGTCGACACTCGCTGCCCGATCAGTCCCGTGCTCTTGGCGACGGCCCAGCCGGCACCGACTAACAACAGCGCGAAGCCGACAACGGCGACGGTGAGCGTCGAGCGAAGCGGTAGCCCGCCACGGGACCCGGACGGGGAATGTTTTCTTTCGAGCATGCCCCCAACTTCGGCCGCCGGGAGAGAGACGGAGACCGATGCCGCTCAGGCCAGACGGATGTTTGGAGCCTCCGCGGACGCTTTACTGACGAGCCCCCGGATCGCCTCACCACTCGGGCATCGGCCGGAGCTACATCGTCAGCACGGCGGCGCCGCGGAAGCGCCCGGCCCGCAGATCCTCGAGCGTCGCATTTGCCTCCGCCAGCGGGTAGGTCGTCACCTCGGTGTGAACCGGGACCCCGGGCGCCAACCGCAGGAACTCCTCGCCGTCGGCTCGGGTGAGGTTGGCGACCGACCCCAGCGTCCTCTCCTCCCAGAGGATCTCGTAAGGGAAGGAGGGGATGTCGCTCATGTGGATGCCGGCGCTGATCACCCGCGCCCCCTTCGCACTTGCCCGCAGCGCCACCGGCATCAGCTCGCCGGCGGCGGCGAAGACGATTGCGCCGTCGAGCTCTTCGGGAGGCGATTCCTCCGACGAGCCCGCCCACTCGGCGCCGAGCCCGCGCGCGAACGCCTGCGTCTCCTCGTCGCCCTCACGGGTGAAGGCAAAGACGCGCCGGCCTTCGTGCACGGCGACCTGGCAGAGGATGTGGGCGGAGGCGCCGAAGCCGTAGAAGCCGATCCGTTCGGCCTCGCCGACGAGGCGCAGCGCCCGGTAGCCGATCAACCCGGCGCAGAGCAGCGGCGCCGCCTGCTCGTCGGGGTAGCCGTCGGGGATCGGGAAGCAGAAGCGCTCGTCGGCGACCGTCGCCTCGGCGTAGCCGCCGTCGATGTCGTAGCCGGTGAAGCGGGCGCCGTCGCAGAGGTTCTCGCGGCGGCCGCAGCAGTAGCGGCAGTCGCCGTCGGTCCAGCCGAGCCAGGGGACGCCGACACGGTCGCCGGGGACGAAGCGCTCACTCCCCTCCCCCGCCTCCAGCACGGTGCCGACGATCTGGTGGCCCGGTACCAGCGGCAGCTTCGGCTCGGCGAGCTCGCCGTCGAGAATGTGCAGGTCCGTACGGCAGACGCCACAGGCGCGAACCGCGATCAGCACCTGGCCGGGGCCGGGCTGCGGCTCGGGGAGCTCGGCTAGCTGCAACGGCTCGCGAGCTCGCTCTAGGACCATCGCGCGCATCGGTCCATGATTGCGCGACTTCCTCGGCGCGGGACGAATACCCGATGCGCGAGCCCCATGCCTACGGGCTCATAACCGAAGGTCGCAGGTTCGCATCCTGCCCCCGCTATGCACGAAGCCCACTCGCAGCCTCAGCGGCGGTCAAGACGCCGGAAAGTAAGTGAGGAGGACCACTCCGGAGTCGAACCGCTTCAGGTCGGCGAGCTCCATCCGGACGGTTCCCCTGTCGCCGAGCACGTGGACGTTTCCCTCGCCCCAGACGAGCGGGTTCAGGTAGACCTCGTACTCGTCGACCAGGCCCTTCTCGGCGAGGGCGTAGGCGAACTCGCCGCTGCCGTGCATGAACAGGTCACCGTCGACCTCGTCCTTCAGCTTCGGGATCGAGTCCTCGAGGTCCCCCTCGAGCAGGGTCGCGTTCCACTCGAGATCGCCGGACAGGGCGTTGGACCCGACGTACTTCGGCATCGCGTTGACCATGTCCGCCCATTTGCCCGACCGGCTCGGCCAATATCCCGCCAGCCCCTCGTAGGTCTTGCGGCCCAGCACCAGCCCGCTGGATCTCGCCTGACGCTCGAACGAGTAGTCGCCGTGGTCTCCGTCCGGCTGCACCCACTCGCCGACCGGGTCGATGACGCCGTCGACGGTGGCCTGCGCGGTCGCGATCAGCTTTCCCATCTCGATCCTCCTTCGCTCACGGAAGCTCCCTCTAAGCCCTCTCTACCCATGAGACGACGGTGGACACGCGAATTCAGTCTGCTGACAGCGCTACGCGGCGGGCCTCGGCGGCGCCGAGGTAGGGCGTAAGCGCAAACTGGACGAGGTCCGGGAGCAGGCCGGGCAGGTCCTCGGCCTCGCCCGCGGAGACCTTGCGGCCGATCTGGGTGCCGATCGAGCCGAGCAGGCCGCGCTCGGTGGTCTCGGGGAAGGGCTCGGGGCCCTCGCGCAGGTAGGGCGCGAGGCGACCGATCGCCTCCTGGTAGTGGCGGGAGATCGCCGGGCCGGCGACGAAGGGCTCGGTCAAGCAGAGGCGGGCGAGCTCGGGCGAGGCGGCGAAGAACTCGAGCAGGGCGGCGAGGGAGGCGCGGACCCGCAGCGGCCACTCGGTCTCGGAGCCGTAGGCCGCGGCGAGGCGGGCGCCGAGCGAGTCGACCGCCGCCTCGAAGGCGGCCAGATAGACAGCCTCGATGCCGTCGAAGTATTTGTAGAAGGTGCGGGTGGTGACGCTGGCACCTTGGATGACTTTGACGATGGTGGTCTCGTTGTAGCCGTTATCGGCGACGGTGAAGACGAGCGAGGCGATCAGGCGCTGGCGCTGG
>DATBXZ010000055.1:0-2207 GCA_036513995.1 Solirubrobacterales bacterium
CAAGACCGCGTTCAGGGACGCGCTGCCCACCTATACAGGCGGCGACGGCAACGGCAGCTTCCCCGCCTCCGACCCCGGCGAGCAGGAGGACGTCAGGCCCACCCACGAGGTCAGGGTCACCCTCGAGGACGGCAGCGAGACCATCCTCGACCACGGCCACGTCGTGATCGCGGCGATCACCTCCTGCACGAACACCTCCAACCCGTTCGTGATGATCGGCGCCGCCCTGCTCGCGAAGAAGGCGGTCGAGAAGGGCCTCAGCCGCAAGCCCTGGGTGAAGACGACCCTCGCCCCCGGCTCCAAGGTCGTCATGGACTACTACGAGCGCGCCGGGCTCATCCCGTACCTGGACAAGCTCGGGTTCAACCTCGTCGGCTACGGCTGCACCACCTGCATCGGCAACTCCGGCCCGCTGCCGACCACGATCAGCGAGGCGGTCAACGACAACGACCTCACCGTCGTCAGCGTCCTGTCCGGCAACCGCAACTTCGAGGGCCGGATCAACCCGGACGTGAAGATGAACTACCTCGCGTCCCCGCCCCTCGTCGTCGCCTACGCGCTGGCCGGCACGATGGACATCGACCTGGACCACGAGCCGCTCGGCACCGACCAGGAGGGAAAGCCGGTCTTCCTGACCGACATCTGGCCGTCGCCGGAGGAAGTGCAGACCGTCGTCGCCTCGTCCGTCGCGGCCGACATGTTCACCACCGACTACGCCGACGTCTTCAACGGCGACGACAACTGGCGCGGCCTCGAAGTGCCGACCGGCGACACCTTCGAGTGGGCGCCCACGTCCACCTACGTCGCCCGGCCGCCGTACTTCGACGGCATGCCGGCCGAGCCCGCGCCGGTGACCGACATCCACGGCGCCAAGGTCCTGGCCAAGCTCGGCGACTCGGTCACCACCGACCACATCTCGCCGGCCGGCGCGATCAAGGCCACCGCCCCGGCCGGCCTGTACCTGACCGAGCGCGGCATCGACAAGAAGGACTTCAACTCCTACGGGTCCCGCCGCGGCAACCACGAGGTGATGATCCGCGGCACGTTCGCCAACATCCGGCTCCGCAACCAGCTCGCGCCCGGCACCGAGGGCGGCGTCACCAAGAAGGACGGCCAGGAGATGTCGATCTACGACGCGTCCCGGGCCTACATAGAAGAGGGAACCCCGCTGCTGGTGATCGGCGGCAAGGAGTACGGCTCGGGTTCCTCCCGCGACTGGGCGGCGAAGGGCACCGCGCTGCTCGGCGTCCGCGCCGTGCTGGTCGAGTCGTTCGAGCGCATCCACCGCTCCAACCTGATCGGCATGGGCGTGCTCCCGCTCCAGTTCAAGGAGGGCGAGAGCGCCGAGTCGCTCGGCCTCACCGGCCAGGAGGTCTTCGACATCACCGGCATCGAAGAGCTCAACACCGGGACAGCCCCGACCGAGGTCACGGTCACCGCCGACGGCAAGCGCTTCACCGCCACCGTGCGGATCGACACCCCCGGCGAGGCCGACTACTACCGGCACGGCGGCATCATGCAGTACGTGCTCCGCTCGCTCCTCGCGACGAAATAGCAAACCAAGCAAATAACAACGCCTGCGGCAACCGTTAACAGAAGCGTTAATGGTTGTCGCAGGCGTTAGGTTTAGTAGCGCCCCCGCCGCGTACCGCGCCCGCCCGCAGGCCGATAGGCTCGACGCATGGCCCACGACCACGACCACGTCAACTCCCACGGTGTCGCCGATGACTTCGAGTACGAGGACATCGACATCAAGGAGGCGCTCGGGCTGCCCGACGCGCTGCCGCCGATTCGCCTGCTGCCGCTGCCGGAACTCGCGGCCGAGGCCCGCCGGGCCCCGCTGATTGCTCAGCTCGCCGCGCTCGCCGCCTGGGTGGGCAAGGACGGCCGGGAGGTGGACGAGGACGGCGACCTGACCCCCGAGGATCAGGCCGAAGTCGTCGCCGCGCTCGGCGTCACCCCCGAGGACTTCGACTTCCTGTGGGAGTACGCGCTCGGCGTGGAATGGCTCCTGTTCGACCCCGATGACGAGGACCGGGTGCTGCAGGGCGAGACCGCCGCCGACTGGGCCTCGGGCGACGACGAGTCGGTCTTCGCCGCCTGGTCGTCGACCATGGCCGCCGTTCTCGGCGAGACGCTCGAGCTCTACGGCCCGGAGGCGGACTTCGACGACGAGTCCGACGACGACGAGGGCGACGACGAGGAGT
>DATBXZ010000056.1:0-6104 GCA_036513995.1 Solirubrobacterales bacterium
TGCTCGCCGACCCGCGGCCGGCCCCGGTCGTCCTGCTCGAGCAGCCGAAGAACATGGGCAACATCGGCGCCTGCGTCCGCGTCGCCGCGGCGGCCGACGCGGCTGCGGTCCTGAGCACCGGCGAGAACGACCCCTGGTTTCCGGACGCGGTCCGCGGTGCCGCCGGGCTGCAGTTCGCGCTGCCGGTCGCCGCGGTCGCGTCGCTGCCGGCCAGCGATCGACCGCTGCTGGCGATCGACCCGGAGGGGGAGGAATTGCGCCCGGGTGGGCTGCCGCCGCGCGCCGTCCTCGCCTTCGGCAGCGAGCGTCACGGCCTCAGCGACGAGCTGCTCGCCCGTGCCGACGGGCGGATCGCGATCCCGATGCGGGCGGGGGTCTCCAGCCTCAACCTCGCCACCTCGGTTGCCGCGACGCTCTTCACCCTACGGCTTGCAACCTGAGCAAACGGCTCTAGGATGGGGAATATGGCGAATGTCGCGGCGACGAACGAGGAGGCGGCCGAAGCCTGGAACGGGGTCCTCTTCGACCGCTTCGTCCAGTACCGGCACCTCGTCTCCGCCGGCCTCGGCGCTCACGGCGAAGAGGCACTGCGGATCCACCCTCCCGCCCCGGGGGAGCGCGCCCTCGACATCGGCTGCGGCTTCGGCGACACGACCCGGCAGATCGCCGAGCTGGTCGGGCCCGAGGGCTCGGTGCTCGGGTTCGACGTCTCCGAGCGCTTCATCGACCTGGCCCGGGAGGAGGCCGAGGCCGACGGGATCGCGAACGTGCGCTTCGCGGTCGGCGACCTGCAGGTGACCGAGTTCGAGCAGACCTTCGACTACGCCTTCTCGCGGATGGGGACGATGTTCTTCGCCAACCCGGTGCCGGCG
The DNA here is from genome assembly GCA_036513995.1 of Solirubrobacterales bacterium. GTDB lineage: Bacteria > Actinomycetota > Thermoleophilia > Solirubrobacterales > 70-9 > VAYN01. The sequence continues at coordinate 873 of DATBXZ010000056.1, forward strand.
CTGCGCAACGTGCGCCGGGCGCTGGCACCCGGCGGGCGCTTCTGCATGGTCGTCTGGCGCCGCAAGCTCGAGAACGAGTGGGTGCGGCGGCCGGAGGCGGTGGTCGAGCGCTTCCTCGAGGAGCCGGAGGAGTCCGACGAGCCGACCTGCGGGCCCGGACCATTCTCGATGGGCGACGCCGACGTCACCACCCAGATCTTGATCGGCGCCGGCTTCGAGGAGATCTCGCTGCGCCGCTGCGACCTGCCGATCCAGACCGGGCAGGACCTCGACGAGGCGGTCGATTTCGCGATGGCGCTGGGACCGGCCGGCGAGGTGATCCGCCTCGTCGGGGCGGAGGCCGAGCGGATCCGGCCCGAGATCGCGGCGGCGCTGCGGGAGGAGCTGGCCGATTTCGCCAGGCCGGACGGGGTCTGGGCGCCGGCATCGACCTGGATCGTCAGCGCCCGCGTCCCGGCCTTGGACGAGAATCTCTATGCATGAGGCAGGCGGGGGGGATAGCGTGAGGCATAGACGACTGCGGCGACCAGGCCGCAACTAACCGAAAGGAAGCACCTTGCTGCCGTTTGCCGATATCAACCTTGGGGAACTTCTCCTCCTCACTTTTGAGATCTTCTTCTTCGTGATCTGGGTCTGGATCCTGATCACGATCATCTCCGACCTCTTCCGCGACCACGAGCTCTCAGGATGGGCGAAGGCCGCCTGGGTCCTGTTCCTCGTCTTCATTCCGTTCCTGACCGCGTTGATCTACTTGATCGCCCGCGGCAGCGGCATGCGCGACAGGACGATCAAAGCCCAGGCCGACGCGAAAAAGCATTTCGACGAATACGTGCAGACGCAGGCCCACAGCACCCCCGCCGACGAACTGCACAAGCTCAACGACCTCAAGGAAAAGGGCGCCCTCTCCGCCGAGGAGTTCGACAAGGCGAAGCAGAAGCTGCTCGCCTAGCGCCGCCGCTGCGCAGGAGTCGGGGCGGGCGCCTCGACTCCTGCAAAGTGCGTGATTTGCAAGGGAAGTTGCAAGTTATTAGCAACTCCTCATAGTCTTTAAGCGACTTCGCTAGCCTGCGCGACCCCGCTGCCGAACCTTTCCGGAACGGCGCGGATCTCGATGCGGGCTTCCTTCCTCGACACTCACCCGAGCGCGCCCAGGCGGCGTGCGCTGCTTTTCGCGGCGCTGCTGCTGGCGGCGATCTGCGCCCTCGCCCTGACCGAGGCGAGCGCGCCGGCGAAGACCCCGCGGGAAAAGCTCGAAGCGACGCAGGGCAAGCTCGAAGGCGTCCGCGAAGACCAGAGCTCGCTGGCGGCGACGATTGCCGAACAGAACGCGGCGATCGACACGATGATCGGCGAAGTCTCGGCGCTGCGCCAGAAGCAGGCCGCGGTCGAGGGCGAACTGGCCGAAAAGCAGAGCGAGCTGGAAGCGGCGACGGCGGCCCTGGTGAAGGAAAAGGCGCACCTCGAAGAAGTGCGGGCCCAGCTCAACCGCGCCCTCGACGTGTTGCGCGAGCGGTTGGTGGCGATCTACGAAGCGGGCTCGCCCGACGTCGTCAACGCGATCCTCGAATCGGACAACCTCTCCGAGATGGCGGCTCAGACCGAATACCTGAACCGGATCCAGAGCTACGACGACTCGGTCGTCAGCCGGGTCAAGACGCTGCGCGACGAAGTCACCAGCGCGGTCGCGAAGCTGGCCGACAACCGCAAGAAGGTCAAGGACGCGCGCGACTCGATCGCCGCGATCGAGCGCGAAGTCGCCGCCGCCCGGGCCGAAGCCGAGTCCCGCTTCGCCGAACTGAAGTCCGCCCAGGCGGAACGGCGCGAAGCCCTGGCGGCGTTGGAAAGCCAGGAAGAAGCGCTCAGCAACAACCTCGCCTCGATCTCCAACCAGATCGCCTCCGAAGGCGGCGAAGCGACCACCGGCGAGGTGCCGGCGCCACTCAACCCCGGCGAATCCGCGCAGGTGATCAGCGAAAGCGAGGCCAGCGCCCCGAGCGCGGCGCCGCCGGCGGTCCAGGACGCGATCTCCGCCGCCAACTCGATCGCCACCACCCCCTACATCTGGGGCGGCGGCCACGGCTCCTTCGAATCGTCGGGCTACGACTGCTCCGGCGCGGTCAGCTTCGCCCTGCACGGCGGTGGCTTCCTCGAAAGCCCGCTCGACTCGACCGGGCTGGAGACCTGGGGCGAACCGGGCCCGGGCAAGTGGATCACCGTCTACGCCAACGCCGAGCACGCCTGGATGGTGATCGCCGGCATCGCCTTCGACACCGTCGGCGGGCCCGGCCCGCGCTGGCACGATCCCTGGGTCGACTCCCCCGAAGGCTTCATCGTCAGGCATCCGGGCGGGTATTAAGACCTGGCAGAGCGATTCGTGGCGCCCTTGGCGGGTAGTTGAGGAGTACCCAAGGGAAGGAGTGGATCATGGAGTCTGCATCCGTGCCGAGGTCGGAGCCGCCGCGCGGGGAACCGGCCGCACAGGTGGGGTCAGCGGAGATCGGCGCTGGCTGGAAACCGGCTGATCCGGGGCCGCTGGGCCTTGCCGCCTTCGCGCTGACGACGTTCGTCCTCAGCATGTTCAACGCCGGCCTGGTCAGCCACGCCGGCGAGCCGGTCGTGCTCGGCCTGGCGCTCGCCTATGGCGGCATCGCGCAGCTGCTGGCGGGGATGTGGGAGTTCCGCACCGGCAACACCTTCGGCGCGGTTGCCTTCACCTCGTTCGGGGCCTTCTGGCTCTCGTTCTGGGCCTACGTGACCTTCTTCGCGGCCGAGGTGCCGCCGGAGAACGTCGCCGCGGCGCTCGGTCTCTACCTGGTCGCCTGGGGGATCTTCACCACCTACATGTTCGTCGCCTCGTTGCGGACGACGGTCGCGGTCGCGGTGGTCTTCCTGCTGCTGGCGGTCACGTTCTTCCTGCTCGGCATCGGCAACGCCAACGAAAGCGATGGCCTGGTCGAAGCCGGTGGCTGGTTCGGTCTGGCCACGGCGGTCGCCGCCTGGTATGCATCGTTCGCGGCGGTCACCAACTCGACCTTCGGCCGGACCGTTCTGCCGGTCAAGCCGCTGGGTCGCTGAGGAGGGGAGGTCGGATGGCAACTGAGGAGAGGTCTACGGACCTGGAGCGCGAGTTGGAGGCGATGCTCGAGGTCGAGCGCTTCGAGCCGCCGGCCGAGTTCCGCGAGCGGGCGCGCTGGAGCGATCCGAAGGTCTACGACGAAGCTGCGGCCGACCCGGAGGCCTGGTGGCTGCGGCAGGCGACCGAGCTGCTCGACTGGGAGACCGCGCCGACCCAGGGGCTGAACGACTCCAACCCGCCCTTCTACAAATGGTTCGAGGACGGGCGCCTGAACGCCTCGGCCAACTGCCTCGATCGCCATGTCGAGGCTGGCCGGGGCGAGCGGGTCGCCTACCACTGGCGCGGCGAGGAGGGCGAGGAGCGCGACGTCACCTACGCCGACCTGCACCGCGACGTCCAGCGCTTCGCCAACGCGCTCAAGGATCTGGGGGTGGAGAAGGGCCATGTGGTCGGGATCTACCTGCCGATGATCCCCGAGGTCGTGGTCGCGATGCTGGCCTGCGCCCGCATCGGCGCCATCCACAACGTCGTCTTCGGCGGCTTCTCGGCGGAGTCGGTGCGGGAGCGGATGGAGTTCTCGGAGGCGAAGGCGCTGGTCACCGTCGACGGCGCCCGCCGCAAGGGCAAGACGGCGCCGATCAAGCCCGCCGTCGACGAGGAGATGGGTGCGCTGGCGAGCCTGAAGACGATCGTCGTCGTCCGCCACACCGGCATCGACTGCCCGATGACCGCGGGCCGCGACGTCTTCTACGACGAGGTGCTGGCGGCGGCCGAGCCGGAGTGCCCGGCGGAGCCGATGGAGGCCGAGCAGCCGCTCTTCATCCTCTACACCTCGGGCTCGACCGCGAAGCCGAAGGGCATCCTGCACACCACCGGCGGCTACCTGACCGGGGTCGCCGCCACCCACCGCTACGTCTTCGACCTCAGGCCCGAGGAGGACGTCTACTGGTGCGCCGCCGACGTCGGCTGGGTCACCGGCCACTCCTACATCGTCTACGGCCCGCTCGCCAACGGCGCCACCAGCGTCATGTGGGAGGGGGCGCCGGACTATCCGGGCAAGGGGATCTGGTGGGAGCTGATCGAGCGCTACGAGGCGACGATCCTCTACGCGGCGCCGACCGCGATCCGCACCTTCATCAAGTGGGGGGCCGAGATCCCGGCCAAGTCCGACCTCTCCTCGTTGCGACTGCTGGGCTCGGTCGGCGAGCCGATCAACCCCAAGGCCTGGCTCTGGTACCACAAGGTGATCGGCGGCGAACGCTGCCCGATCGTCGACACCTGGTGGCAGACGGAGACCGGCGCGATCATGATCACGCCACTGCCGGGGATTACCGCAACCAAGCCGGGCTCGGCGACGACGCCGTTCCCGGGGGTCGAGGCGCAGGTGGTCGACGAGAGCGAGGGCGAGCCGGTCGAGGAGGGCCAGGGGCTGCTGGTCCTCGAGCGGCCCTGGCCCTCGATGTTGCGCGGCCTCTACAAGGAGGACGACCGCTTCGTCGAGACCTACTTCTCCCGCTTCGGGGTGGAGCGCTATCTGGTCGGCGACGCCGCCCGTCGCGACTCCGACGGCTACTTCTGGGTGATCGGGCGGATCGACGACGTCGTCAACGTCTCCGGCCACCGGCTCTCGACGGCTGAGGTCGAGTCGGCGATCGTCGCCCACGAGAAGGTCGCCGAGGCGGCGGTGATCGGCCAGGCCGACGAGGACACCGGCCAGGCGATCTGCGCCTTCGTCACCCTGCGCGGCGACACCGAGCCCAGCGACGAGCTGGTCGCGGGCGTGCGCGCCACGGTCGCCGAGCGGATCGGCAAGTTCGCCCGCCCGAAGCGGATCATCTGGGCCGACGACCTGCCGAAGACCCGCTCCGGCAAGATCATGCGGCGGCTGCTGCGCGACATCGCCGAGGGACGGGCGCTGGGCGATGTCACGACCCTGCGCGACCCGGACGTGATGTCGCAGCTCGAGGGCAAGATCAAAGACGAGCAGGCCAAGGCCGACTGACCGCCTCGTCAGACTCCCAATCGCCTGCCGAGCTCGTTGACCTGCCGGCGGGCGATCGGGATCGTCTGACCGTCGCCGCGCGGATCGGCAAATTCGCCCGCCCGAAGCGGATCATCTGGGCCGACGACCTGCCGAAGACGCGCTCCGGCAAGAT
>DATBXZ010000057.1:0-2244 GCA_036513995.1 Solirubrobacterales bacterium
TGCCCGAAGCCGATTCGATACCCGAGGCTGCGCAGGATCAGGTCCCAGCCGAACGCGGCCATGAAGTAGTAGAGCAGCAGGATGATCAGCGCCGGGATCAGCCAGAGGACGTGGAAGTGGATCCCTTCGCTCTTGATCTGCGACCAGTCGTTGATGACCGTGAGGACGAGGAAGCCGAAGATGAGAACGGCGAGGCCTACCTGTAGCGCGAGGCGCACCCCCTTGCTGCGCGGCGGCTTGGTCCCGAATTGCGCCCCTGCGTCACCGATCCGGTGGAGGAGTGGTTGCTTTCGCTCTACTCCCCCGCACGATAGAGATCGCTCCAGAGCCAGGCGCGCGGGCCAGGTTCTGGGATAGTCGGCTCATGGGCGAGTTCGAGCTGCTGGCGCTGCTTCGCGAGCGGTTGCCGACGGCGGGGCCGCGCCTCGTCCTCGGCAGCGGCGACGACGCGGCGATCACCGTGCCGGGCGGCGCGGTCGCGACCTCGGTCGACGCGCTGGTCGAGGGCGTCCACTTCCGCCGCGACACCGCCAGCCTGCGCCAGATCGGCCGCAAGGCCCTCGCCGCCGCGCTCTCCGACCTGGCGGCGATGGGAGCGGCGCCCGGTGAGGCCTACGTCGCCGTCGGCATGCCGCCCGACCTCGGCGAGGCCGGCTGCCTGGAGCTGTTCGACGGGGTCGTGGCGATGGCCACCGAGACCGGGACGACGTTGGCCGGCGGCGACGTCACCAGGGCGCCCGCCCTGACCCTCGCCGTCACCGTCGTCGGCCATGCGCCCAGCGCCGAGCGACTGATCACCCGGAGCGGCGCCCAAGCCGGCGACGCGCTGCTCCTGACCGGGGAGATCGGCGGCGCGGCGGCGGGCCTGCTGCTGCTGGAGCGCCCGGAGCTGACGGAGGCCGTGCCCGCGGAGACCGCCGAGCGGCTGCGGCTGCGCCAGCTCGACCCGACGCCGCGGCTCGCCGCCGGCCAGGCGCTGGCCGCGGCCGGGGCGCGGGCGATGATCGACCTCAGCGACGGCCTCGGCGGCGACGCCGCCCATATCGCCGCGGCGAGCGGCGTCGGCATCCACATCGACGCCGGCACCCTGCCACTGGCCCCCGGGGTGGCCGAGGTCGCCGCCGCAGCGGGCCGCGACCCGCTCGAGCTGGCCGCCGCGGGGGGCGAGGACTACGAGCTGCTGGCAGCGCTGGCGCCGGAGCGCCTGGCCGCAAGGATTGCCAGGGTCGGCGAAGGCGGAGAGGGGATGCCGACGCAGATCGGCGAGGTCACCGGCGACACCGGCGTCGAGATCAGGCTGCCCGGCGGGGGGATTCTGGAGCCGGCGGGGTTCGACCAGCTCGGCTAACCCCGCCGCCCCCGATCAGCAGCTCTCGCACCCCGCGGCGTTGCAGCATCGCCATCGCGACCCGCGAGGGATCGGGCTTGTAGTGGCCAGACTCGACCAGGCTTTTCAGTTCCTGTGACTGCATCGCTCCTTTTATCGGCTCGACCTCCCAGATCCTTAGTTCTGGGTACTCGCACATGCGTCCAACCCGGTCCTCGCACTACCCTTCAAGTGTGGCTAACGGGACGGCCCGCATTCTCCTCGTCGACGACGAGCAGTCGATTCAGACGCTCTTGAGCTATCCCCTGCGCAAGGACGGGTACCACGTGACGTCCGCGCTCGACGGCGGCGAAGCGCTGCAGCGCTTCGAAGAGGGCCGCTTCGATCTCGTCATCCTCGACCTGATGCTGCCCCGCCTCGACGGGGTCGAAGTCTGCCGCCAGCTGCGCACCCACAGCCAGGTGCCGATCATCATGCTGACCGCGAAAGGCAGCGAGACCGACAAGGTCGCCGGGCTCGAGGTCGGCGCCGACGACTACATCACCAAGCCGTTCTCGATGCGCGAGTTCCGCAGCCGCGTCAAAGCCGCCCTGCGGCGCTCGCGGATGGGTGGCGAGACGCCCGGCGACGAGTCGATCGAGAGTGGCGAGCTGACGATCGACTTCGACCGCCGCATGGTCACCCTGCGCGAAGAGGAGATCCGCGTCACCTACGTCGAGTTCGAGATCCTCGGCGCGCTGGCTCGCTCGCCCGGGCGGGTGCTCACCCGCGAGACGCTGCTCGAGCACGTCTGGGGCGACTCCGAGTACCGCGACCCGCGCACCGTCGACGTCCACATCAGGCACCTGCGAGAGAAGCTCGAGAGCGACCCCAAGCAGCCCGAGTTCCTCTTCACCGTGCGCGGGGTCGGCTACCGG
>DATBXZ010000058.1:0-2671 GCA_036513995.1 Solirubrobacterales bacterium
CCTCCTCGGTGCGGTCGGCGAGGCGCCAGACGATCAGCGACCAGAGCGCCTGCCCGAGTCCCCCGAGAGTGGCGTAGAGCAGCGCCGGCCTGGCGTCGCTCGGCGCCAGGAAGAGGCCCTGGCCGATCATCAGCGAGAGCGAGACCGAGAGGCCGGCAATCGCCAGCCGCAGGGAGACCGAGAAGCAGTAGCCCGCCGCGGCGCCGACCAGGCCCATCACCAGGATCGCCAGCGGCGCCGACTGGCTGCTGAGGACGCCGAGCGCGGCGGCGACCCCGATCACCGGCGCCGCCGCGGCCTGCCAGCCGGCGCGCGGGCGGGCCGGAGCGTCGAGGCCCGGAAAGCCGGCGAGCAGGGCGCCGGTGGCGACCGCGCCCTTGGTCGGCGCGTCGAAGCCGAGCTCGACGGCCAGGGCGATGCCGATCGGCACCGCGATCAGGGCGCCGCGGCGCAGCGCCGGCCCCGGTGCGCTCGGCCCGAACGCGAGCAGAGGCGAGGCGCGCAGGCGCAGCGCCAGCCCGGAGGCGTTGAAGAGCCCACCGGTGGTGGGGCCGGCGAGCGGCGCACCAGGGCTATTCTCAGGGGTCTTGGTCACGGCCGTTCTCAGCTCCGATCCTGCCGCAGGAGTGGGCATCTTCGCCGCCCTCGCGGCGGGAGTCGTCTCCTTCCTCTCGCCATGCGTGCTGCCGCTGGTCCCCGGCTACCTCTCGGCGGTCACCGGCGTCTCCGCGGCCGAGCTCGACGACGCCGACTGGCGGCGCGTGCTGGGGCCGAGCCTGCTCTTCGTCGCCAGCTTCTCGGCGATCTTCATCCTGCTCGGCCTCACCGCGACCGGCCTCGGCTCGTTCCTCAGCGAAAACAAGCAGCTGCTGACCAAGATCTCGGGGATCCTGATCATCGCCATGGGAGTGCTCTTCGGGGCCTCTCTCTTCATCACCAGGCTCAACCGCGAGTGGCACGTCGACGCCCTGCTCGAGCGCGCCGGCAAAGGCGGGCCCGTGGTCGCCGGCGCCGCCTTCGCGATCGCCTGGACCCCCTGCATCGGCCCCACCCTGGGGGCGATCCTCTCGGCCGCAGCGATCTCCGGCTCGGCGGCGAAGGGGGCGCTGCTGCTGGCCGTCTACTCGGCCGGCCTGGCGATCCCCTTCATCGTCACCGCCCTCGCCTTCTCCCGCATGACCACCGCCTTCGCCGTCGTCAAGCGCCACTACCAGGCGATCGTCGCCGTCGGCGGCGTGATCCTGATCGCGATGGGCGTCCTGATCCTCACCGGCGGCTTCGTCCAGCTCAACATCGAAGCCCAGAACTGGCTCTCCGAACTCGGCCTCGACTTCTGGAACAGCGTCTAGTTGCTGCTGGGCGCGACGGTCTCCAGCTCTTTGCCGACCGCCTCGGTGATCTCGAGGCCGCTGTCGTCGACGTCGCGCGAGCAGACGATGCGGAAGCGGCCGGTGCCGATCTCGCCGTCCGGGACCACCGGCAGGCCGCGGATGTGCTCCCACCCCAGCCGCTCGACCTCGAACGGGTTCATCCGCACCTCGGCCGCCGGGAACGGGCAGTTCGAGTTGTGCTGGTCGATCGCCCTGGAGATCGCCTCCAGGTTCTTCGCCTCGGGGGAAGCCACGCGACAAGTCTAGGCCGGGAAGCAAGCGACTCCGTCCCTCCTCCCTCCTACCATCGGCGGGTGGCCGTTGCGCGCACGATCGCCCATCTCGACATGGATGCCTTCTACGCGTCGGTGGAGCTGCGCAGGCGGCCGGAGCTGAAGGGGAAGCCGGTGGTGGTCTGCGGGTCGGGACCGCGGGCGGTGGTGACGACGGCGAGCTACGAGGCGCGGAAGCTGGCTGGGATCCACTCGGCGATGCCGGCCGCGGTGGCGCGGCGGCGGCTTCCCGGCGCGGTCTACCTGCCCCCGGATTTCCCCGCTTACCGCGAGGCCTCGGCGCAGGTGATGGAGGTGCTGCGGCGCAACGTCGAGACAGTCGAGGTGGTCGGGCTCGACGAGGCCTACCTGGACCTGACCGGGATCTTCTCGCCGAAGGCGACGATGCGGCGGGTCGCGACCGAGATCCGCCACGACACCGGCCTCAGCTGCTCGATCGGGATCTCCGAGAGCCGGATGCTGGCCAAGATCGTCAGCGAGCTGGGCAAGCCGGCGGGCCTGGTGGTGCTCTCGCGCGAGGGCGCCCTGGAGCGCTTCGCCACCGAGTCGCCCGGCCTGGTGCCGGGGATCGGACCGAAGACCGTGATCAAGCTGCAGGGCATGGGGGTCCATACGCTTGCCGACCTGCGCCGGCGCCGGCGCGAGGAGCTCGAAGCCTCCTTCGGCCCCCGCTCCGGCGCCTGGCTGCACGCCCGCGGCCGGCTCTGGGACGAGACGCCGATCAGCGTCTCCCACGAGACCAAGTCGCAGTCGGTGGAGAGGACCTTCGACGTCGACGTGCGCCAGCGCGGCGAGCTCGAGTCCCACCTCGTCGAGCAGGCCGCGGAGCTCTGCCGGCGGTTGCGCAAGCGCGAGCTGGAGGGACGGACGATCGGGATCAAGATCCGGCTCGACGACTGGACCAACGTCAGTCGCTCCCACACCGTCGAGGAACCGACCAACGACCCCGACGTCGTCGGCCCGGTCGCACTCGACCTGCTGCGCGCCTACGACCCGCAGCGGCCGGTG
>DATBXZ010000059.1:0-2846 GCA_036513995.1 Solirubrobacterales bacterium
CCGAGCAGGCGCTTAGCCTGCGCGCATGAACGATCTGCTTGCCCTGTTGTGGATGGTGAACGCGAGCGGCCAGCGCACGACGACGGAGATCGCCGTGGGACTGGACGTGACCGTGTCAGAGGCCGTACGGGTGCTGACCCAAGCCCAGAGCGACAGGTGGGTCGCAGACGAGATCGACGAGAGCGCGCGGCTGCCCGACTCACAACGTCGGTTCTGGTACGTCACCGTGTCGGGGTTGGCCGAGATGCAGCGGTTGGAGGAAGAGACCGGCCGTCGTCGCTGACCTCACCGTTCGGGAGGCCAGCGTCCCGAGTCTTCCAGCGCACGCCAACCATCGCAAAGCGTCAGCAAGTTGCGCCGGTCGAGCGCGCGTGAGCCAGTCATGCCCTTGCGGTCGCGGTGATGCACGAACAGCCGCACGCCTCGCCTCCCGCGCGGATCCCCCGTAACCACGGGGATCCGCAGTGTTTACAGCGGAGGGGGCGGGATTCGAACCCGCGGAACCCTTGCGGGCTCTCCGGTTTTCAAGACCGGTGCATTCGACCACTCTGCCACCCCTCCTGGGGCCCGCGCGATGGTAGCTGGGGCGGTTGGCGACCGGCCGATCCGCAGCTTCGGCCCCGGCAGGTCGCCGAGCACCGCGACCTCGCGGCCGACCCGCTCGGCCGCCTGGCGGATCCGCTCGATCGTTTCCGCCTGGCGCTCCGGCCCGGCGTGGGAGAAGTTGAGGCGGAAGACGTCGGCGCCGGCCACGATCAGCTGCTCGAGCGTGGCCGCGTCCCAGCTCGCCGGCCCGACCGTGGCGATGATCTTGGTCCGCCGCTCGATGTGGGCGCCGCTCCCGGCTCTCGGATCCACCTGCATCGGCTGACTGTAAAGGGCGCCGAACGGAGAGGGAGGGATTCGAACCCTCGAGAGAGCTTGCGCCCCCTACTCGCTTAGCAGGCGAGTGCCTTCAGCCACTCGGCCACCTCTCCGGGCACTGCGCGTCGATTGTAGGAATTAACGGGGCCTGGCGCGGTTAGTCTCGTGCGGGTGTCCGTTCCACCCGAGCAGTCCCACGAGCGCTACGAGCGGATCTTCGCCGAGGTCGAGGCGCCGTTTGCCTTCGTCGACCTCGACGCGATGTGGGCTAACGCGGAGGCGATGCTGGCGCGGGCCGGCGAGAAGCCGATCCGGATCGCCAGCAAGTCGATCCGCTGCCGGGCGCTGCTGCAGGCGATCCTCCAGCGCGACCAGCGCTTCGCCGGGCTGATGACCTACACCCTGCCCGAGACCCTGTGGCTGGCCGAGCAGGGGTTCGAGGACCTGCTGCTCGCCTATCCGACCGCCGACGCCGGCGCGCTCGGGGAGCTGGCGCTGCGCTCGGTCGCCAGCCCGGGCGGGGCGCCGGTGGTGATGGTCGACTGCGTCGAGCACCTGGAGACGATCGAGTCGGTGCTGGGCGCGGGGGCGGCCCCGGTCCGCGTCTGCATCGACGTCGACGCCAGCTGGTGGGCGCTGGGCGGGCGGATCAAGATCGGACCGAAGCGCTCTCCCGTCCACAGCATCGAGCAGGCCGTAGCGCTGGCACGGGAGATCGAGAAGCGGCCGCAGATCGCGCTGGTCGGCCTGATGGCCTACGAGGGGCAGATCTCCGGAGTTGGCGATCGGCCGCCGGGACGGCGCCTGCGTGGCAAGGCGATCCGCTTCATGCAGCGTCGCTCCGCCGCCGAGCTGGCCGAGCGCCGGGCGGCGATCGCCGCCGCGGTCGGTGAGCTCGCCGAACTGGAGATCGTCAACGGCGGCGGCACCGGCAGCCTCGAGCTGACCGCGACCGAGGAGGCGGTGACCGAGGTGACAGCCGGCTCCGGCTTCTACGCCCCCGCCCTCTTCGATCACTACAGCCGCTTCAGCCTCTCCCCCGCCGCCGGCTTCGCGCTGCCGGTCGTGCGCAAGCCCGCGGCCAAGATCGCGACCGCGCTCGGCGGCGGCTACCTCGCCTCCGGCGCCGGCGACGCCGGGCGGCTGCCCGCTGCCTGGCTGCCGCCGGGACTCGGCCTCGACCCCGAGGAGGGTGCGGGCGAGGTCCAGACCCCCCTGCTCGGCGACGCCGCCGCCGACCTGAGCGTGGGCGACCGCGTCTATCTGCGCCACGCCAAAGCCGGCGAGCTCTGCGAGCACTTCAACGACCTGCACCTGGTCGAAGGCGAGGAGATCGTCGACGTCGTCCCCACCTACCGCGGCGAGGGCCAGAGCTTCCTCTAGGGCCCGAGGACTCGCTCCGCGTACTCGTTGCCGAAGGTGCGCGAGGGGTCGAGCTCGTCGCGCGCCGCTTGGAACCGCTCCCACTCGGGATAGCGCGGCGCCAACGTCGCCGCCGTCTGGAAGTGACGCTTGCCCCAGTGGGGACGGCCGCCGTAGGAGTCCATGATCTCCTCGACGGCTTCGAAGTAGGGGCGCCACTCCATCCCCCGGTACTGGTGGACGGCGATGTAGGCCGTGTCGCGTTCGTGCGAGGGACTGAGCAGGGCGTCGTCGCTGGCGGCGACCCGCATCTCGATCGGGAAGAAGACCGGGTAGCGGTTGGAGCGCACCCACTCGATCACCCGCCGCGCCGCCTCCGGCCCGTGCTCGCGCGGCACGCCGTACTCCATCTCGGTGAAGCGAACGCGGCGGTCGTTGACGAAGACGCGGTCGCTGCGGTCGACCGTGCGGCTGCCCGAAGCGAGCCGACCGGCGAGCCGCGAGAGCGAAGGGATCGACGCGGGGAAGCGCTTGCCGGTCGCCGAGAGCGCCTCCAGCGCCCAGTTCTCGAGGACGACGTCGTTGAGATAGGCAGTGGCCCTACCGCGCGGGCGCGGCGG
>DATBXZ010000060.1:0-4298 GCA_036513995.1 Solirubrobacterales bacterium
GAGCCGCTGAGGCGATCCGAGATCCGGCGAGACCTGCGCAAGTACGCGGGCGACGCGATGCGGGGCAAACGCGACATCCGTGCCGCGACCGCGGCGCTCGGCTCTTTCCAGCGTCCGGTCCTCGTCGTCTGGGACAGCGAGGGAAAGATGATGCCGAACGAGCAGGGCCGCCGGCTGGCGCGATCCTTCCCCGACTCGCGCTTCGTCGAGCTGCCCGACTGCTACACGCTGATACCCCTGGACCAGCCGGCGGCGCTGGCGGGGGAGATCCGCAGCTTCCTCAACTGAGCGCAAGCCGCGCACAGGTCTCGGCGGTGGCGAATCGAAGTAAGCCGAGGTGAACGTGCCCCCGCCCAAGGAGCTGCGCCCGCCGCTGCCGCCGGGGCCGTTCCTGGTGGTCGGGCTGGCGCGTTCGGGCCAGGCCGCCGCACGGCTGCTGGCGGGGCGGGGAGAGCGGGTCCGGGGGGTCGACTCGGGAGCGCCGAAAGAAGCGGAAAGGCTTTCGGAGGCCGGCGTCGAAGTCTTCCTGGATACGGATGGACTTGCACTGCTCGAGGGGACGCGGACCGTCGTCAAGAGCCCGGGCGTTCCCCGGGAGGCACCGGTGATCGCGGCGGCCCTCGAACGGGGGGTCGACGTCGTCGGTGAGCTCGAGCTGGCCTGGCGGGCGCTGCCCAACAGGTTCGTCGGCGTCACCGGGACCAACGGCAAGACGACCACGGTCGAGCTGCTCGGCCACCTCTACCGCGGCGCCGGTAAGCCGGTCGCGGTCGCCGGCAACGTCGGCACGCCGCTCTCGGAGCTGGTCGGCGAGGTCGAGGCCGGCGCCACCGTCGTCTGCGAGTGCTCCAGCTTCCAGCTCGAGGACACCAGCTTCTTCGCGCCCGAGTGCGCGGTCTTCCTCAACCTCGCCCCCGACCATCTCGACCGCCACCACGACCTCGAGTCCTACCTGGCGGCGAAGCTGCGGATCTTCGCCAACCAGGGCAACGACGACGTCGCCGTCTACAACGCCGACGACCCGGAGCTGGCCGGCACCGACCTCGGCGGCTGCGCCCGCCGCCTCGCCTTCTGCACCGGCGCCGCTCCCGACTGCGAGGTGGCGCTGGCAGAAGGAACGATCTTCTACGACGGCGAGCCGCTGCTGGCGGTCGACGAGCTGGGCCTGTTCGGCGAACACAACGTCGCCAACGCGATGGCCGCCGCTGCCGCGGCGCTCTCGATGGGGCTCGACCGCGAGGCCGTGCGCGATGGGCTGCGCAGCTTCGCCGGCGTTCCGCACCGCCTCGAGGCGGTCGCCGAGATCGACGGGGTGCGCTTCGTCGACGACTCCAAGGCGACCAACGTCGCCTCCGCCACGGTCGGGATCCGCGCCTTCGAAGGCGGCGTGCACGCGATCCTCGGCGGCAGCGAGAAGGGCGAACCGTTCGCGGCGCTGCTCGACCCGGTCCGCGAGCGCTGCGCCGCCTGCTACCTGACCGGTGCCACCGCCGAGCGCTTGGCCGAGGAGCTGGCGCCGGTCGTCTCCGCCGGCGTCGCCCTGCACCGTTGCGACGACCTCGACGACGCGGTCGGCCGCGCCGCCGCCGCGGCCAGGCCGGGCGAGGTCGTCCTGCTCTCGCCCGCCTGCGCCAGCTTCGACGCCTTCGAGAACTTCGAACGGCGCGGCGAGCGCTTCCGCCAGATCGTCGAGGGGCTGCGGTGAGCGCCTTCCCGATCGCCCTCGGTCGCTTCGGGGGCAGGCCCGCCGCCGGCAAGGCGAGGAAGAAAGCGAAGAAACGCTCGCGGGCGCGCGCTGCCTCGCCCGAGTACAACATGCTGCTGACCGCGACCCTCTGCCTGCTGGCGCTGGGCGCGGTGATGGTCTTCTCGGCCAGCTCGACCACCCGGATCCTGCAGAACGGCGGTCTCTCCGACAGCGCCTTCTACCTGAAGCGGACGCTGATGTTCGGCGCCGTCGGCCTGGTGGTCATGCACCTGACCGCCCGCCACGGGCTGCAGGCGGTCCGCAACCTGACCCCGGCGATCCTCGGTGTCTCCCTCTTCCTGCTCGTCGCCGTGCTCGGGATCGGCACCAACGTCAACGGCGCCAGTCGCTGGATCGGCGGTGGCTCCTTGCAGATCCAGCCCTCGGAGCTGGCCAAGGTGGCGCTGATCCTCTATGGCGCCGACCTGCTCGCCCGCAAGCCGAAGCGGGCGCGTTCGATCGAAGGCTTCATGCCGTTCCTGGTCGTCGTCGGCGCCTCCTGCCTGCTGATCATGCTCGAGCCCGACATGGGGACGACGATGGTGATCGCCTTCTCCGTCGGCGCCACCCTGATCGCCGCCGGCGCCCGCCCCCGCGATCTCGCCAAGATCGCCCTGGCGATCGCCGCCGTGGCGTTGCTGGCGACTCTCATCGAGCCCTACCGGATGGCCCGCCTGACCGGCTTCCTCAACCCCGGCGCCTCTGCCGAAGGGGCGGGCTTCCAGGCGGCCCAGGCGAAGATCGCGCTCGGCTCCGGCGGCATCTTCGGGGTCGGCATCGGCAACGGCGTGCAGAAGGCCTTCTACCTGCCCGAGGCCCACACCGACATGATCTCGGCGGTGATCGGCGAGGAGCTCGGCCTGATCGGGATCGTCGGCGTCGTCGGCCTCTTCGCGATGTTCGGCTACGCCGGGCTCAAAGTCGCCCAGCGGGCCAAGGACACCTACGGGCGGCTGCTGGTCGCCGGGCTGACCTCGCTGATCCTGGTGCAGGCGACGATCAACCTCTTCGCGGTGATGGGGATGGCGCCGCTGACCGGCGTGCCGCTGCCCTTCGTCTCCTACGGCAACAGCAGCCTGATGGCGACCCTGTTCGCGGTCGGGCTGATCCTCAACGTCGCCCGCGGCGGCAGCGCCAAGGCGATGGGTGGCTCGACCTCCACCCGCGCTGGCAAACTGCGCGTCGTCGAAGGCGGGCGTACGCCCAGCCGCGAAAGGAGCCGAGCGAGCGGTGCCAGGAAAGCCAAAGGTCGTGGTGGCAGCGGGGGGAACCGCGGGTCACGTGGTGCCCGCAATGGCGGTCGCCGCCGAGCTTCGGGCTAGCGGCGCCGAGGTCTCCTTCCTGGGGACGCGGGAGAAGATCGAGGCCGAGCTGGTCCCGGCCGCCGGCTACGAGATCGATTTCGTCAAGGTGCGCGGCATCGACCGCAAGAACCCGCTGCGCGCGGCCCGGGCCGGGCTCGAGGCGCTGGGCGCGGTCGGCGCGGCGCGGTCGGCACTGCGCCGGCGCAGTGCCGACGTGGTCATGGGTGGCGGCGGCTACGTCGCCGGGCCCGCCGGCCTGGCGGCGATGCTGACCGGGACGCCCCTGGTCCTGACCGAGGCCGACAGCCACCTCGGCCTCGCCAACCGGCTGCTGGCGCGCCGGGCGCGCCGAGTCTGCCTCGCCTTCCCGATCGAGGGGCGGGAGGGAGAGCGCTACCTGGTCACCGGCCGGCCGGTCCCGGCGGCCGTCCTCGGCGCCGATCGGGCCAGTGCCAGGGCCCGGTTCGGAATCCCTGCCGCGGCGCGCTGCCTGCTCGTCGTCGGCGGCAGCCAGGGCGCGCGCTCAGTCAACTTCGCCGCTCTGGAGGCCTTCGCCGAGCGCGGCGGTCGCGACTTCCACGTCCTCCACCTGGCCGGCCAGCGCGATCACGAGGAGCTGCGACGGCGCCTCGACGCCGCCGCCCACGGCGAGCGCTACACCCTGCTCGCCTACGAGCCCGACCTCGGCGACGTCCTCGCCGCCGCCGATCTCGTGCTCGGGCGCTCCGGCGGCTCGATCTTCGAGCTGACCGCGGCGGGGCGGCCGGCGATCCTCGTCCCCTACCCCTACGCGACCGCCGACCACCAGAGCGCCAACGCCGCCTGGATGGAGCGGGCCGGGGCGGCGACGGTGCTGCCGGACTCGGCGCTCGGCGGCGAGGCCGGGGGCGGGCGCCTCCAGGGCGAGGTCGTGGCGATCCTCGACGATGCCGGGCGGCTGGAGGCGATGGCCGCGGCCTCGCGCTCATTGGCCATGCCCGACGCGGCACGGCGGATCGCCGACCAGGTTCTGGAGGCTGCGGGTGGCTAGCGACTGGAGCGGTCGCCGCCTCCACTTCATCGGCGTCGGCGGCGCCGGGATGAGCGGCCTCGCCCTGGTCTGCGCCAGGCTCGGCGCGACCGTGACCGGCAGCGACCGGGCCGACTCCTCTTATATGCAGCGCCTGCGCCAGGCCGGCCTCGACCCGGTCGTCGGCCACGACGCCGCCAACCTGCCCGCGGGCGCCGAGGTCGTGGTCTCGACCGCG
>DATBXZ010000061.1:0-3958 GCA_036513995.1 Solirubrobacterales bacterium
TAGCGACGAGCAGAAGGACGAATGGCTGCCGCGCCTCTGCAGCGGCGAGCGCCTGGCTTCCTTCGGTCTGACCGAGCCCGAGGCCGGCTCCGACGCCGGCAACGTCCGCACCAGGGCCGAGCTCGAGAACGGCGAGTGGACGGTCAACGGCGCCAAGCAGTTCATCACCAACTCCGGCACCGAGATCTCCGGCTGCGTCTCGATTACCGCTGTCACCGGCGAGGCCAACGGGCGCAAGGAGATCTCCAACCTGATCGTCCCCAACGGCACTCCCGGCTACGAGGTCGGCGAGGCCTACCGCAAGATGGGTTGGAACGCCTCCGACACCCGGCCGCTCTCCTTCGAGGACTGCAAGCTGCCGGAGTCGAGCCTGCTCGGCCGCCGCGGCGAGGGCTTCAAGAACTTCCTCCACATCCTCGACGGCGGCCGGATCGGCGTCGCCGCGATGGGCGTCGGCCTCGCCCAGGGGGCCCTCGACGAGGCGATCTCCTACGCCAAGGAGCGCCAGGCGTTCGGCCAGGCAATCGCCAAGTTCCAGTCGATCCAGGCCAAGATCGCCGACCTCTCGGCCCAGATCGAGGCGGCCCGGCTGCTGACCTGGCGGGCGGCGCTGGAGAAGGACGCCGGCCAGTCGTTCACCCTCACCGCCGCCCAGGCGAAGCTGATCACCGGCCGCCTCGCGGTCAAGGCGACCGAGGAGGCCGTCCAGATCCACGGTGGCTACGGCTTCATCGAGGAGTACCCGGTCTGCCGCTTCTACCGCGACGCCAAGATCCTCACGATCGGCGAGGGGACCGACGAGGTCCAGCAGATGGTGATCGCCCGCCAGCTCGGCTGCTAGGCCGACTTCAGCGTGAAGTGAACTCGGGTCCCGGGCGACCCGTCTTCGAGCCAGATCTTGCCGCCGTGGGCTTCGACGATGGCGCGGGAGATGGCCAGGCCGAGGCCGGCGCCGTCCTCGCCGCGGGCGGCGTCGCCGCGGTAGAAGGCCTCGAAGACGCGCTCACCGTCGGCGGCGGGAATCCCCTCGCCGCTATCGGCGACCTCGACCTCGACGCCGCTGCCGGCCGCGCGGGCACGCACGGTGACGCTGCCGTCGGCGGGGGTGTGGCGGATCGCGTTCTGGATCAGGTTGAAGAGGACCCGCTGCACCTTCTCGGCGTTGGCCTCGGCGACGACCTCACCGGCCGGCAGTTCGGCCGCGATCGTGACGCCGCGCTCGGCGGCGGGCGCGCGCATCGCCGCCACGGTGTCGCCGATCAGCTCCCCCAGCTCGACCTGGCGCATCGTCCAGGCGATCTCACCGGCCTCGATCCGCGAAAGCTCGAAGAGGTCGTCGACGAGGCCACTCAGGACCTCGACATGGGTGCGGATCTCGGCCAGGTAGCGGTCGCGGGTCTCCCCCGTCGCCACCCCGTCGTCGATCGACTCGACCAGCAACCGCAGCGAGGCCAGTGGCGTGCGCAGGTCGTGCGAGGCGGCGGCGACCAGCTGGCGGCGCGCCTCCTCGATCTCGGCCCGCGAGCGCTCCTCCATTGCCAGGCGCACGGCGAGCGCCGCGGCCAGCGCCGCGCCGGCGGCGGCCAGCGCCACCAGCAGCACCTGGTCGGCGCCCATGTGGCCGGGGACGGCGACCGCGGCGGCGCCGGCGAGGAAGGCCGCAACAGCGATGACGACGGCGCGCTTCATACGACTGTCTCGCGCTTCGCTCGCTCGCACTCATGACCACCGGCGATCTTGCTCACTCGCTCCGCGCTCACGGTCGCAACCTGTAGCCGACGCCCCAGACCGTCTCGATGAAGCGCGGCTCGGTCGGGTCGTCGCCGAGCTTGGCGCGGAGGCGGCGAACGTGGACGGTGACGGTGCTGGTGTCGTCGAAGAACGGCTCCCCCCAGACCGCTTCCATCAGCTGGTCGCGCGAGTAGACGCGGCCGGGGTGTGCGGCCAGGTAGGCGAGCAGGTCGAACTCGCGCTGGGTCAGGGAGAGCTCCGCGCCGTCGAGGTAGACGCTGCGCGTCGCCGGCTCGATCCGCAGCGGCCCGTGCTCGATCGGCGGCGCCTCCTCGTCCGGTGGCGAGACGCGGCGCAGCACCGCGTCGACCCGGGCGACCAGCTCGGCCGGGGAGAACGGCTTGACGACGTAGTCGTCGGCGCCCTGGCGCAACCCGACGAGCTTGTCGGACTCCTCGCCGCGGGCGGTCAGCAGGATCACCGCGATCCGCGGGCCGGGCTGCTCGTGCAGCTGCCGCATCACCTCGATCCCGTCGATCCCCGGCAGCATCAGGTCGAGCACGACCAGGTCGGGCCGGTGCGCTGCCGCCAGCCGCAGCGCCTCGGGGCCGTCGGCGGCGCGGTGGGTCTCGTAGCCGGCGCGCTCCATGTAGCGGCCGACGACGTCGAGGATCGTCGGCTCGTCGTCGACGACCAACACGGTGCCGTTGGATTCCGCGGCCATGGGCGCGATTGTCGCGCCTGCGAGGACGCTTTCGCTAGCCGAAGGTAAACGCATAGCCCGCCACCCCGGATTCGGGTTCCAGTTCGAGGACGTGGTGTTCGACCTTGGGCAGGTTGACGAGGTCGTAGAGCCGTTGCGAGTCCACGACGACGACGCCGTCGTGGACGTCGCCGCCGGCGTCGGCGCTGGAGATCGGCCTGCCGTCCAGCTTCACCTTCATCCGCCGCGGCTTGCCCGGCGAGCCCAGCACCAGGTAGACGCGCCTGGCGCCGAAGTTGAGGTCGAGCGAGCCGCCCTCGGCCGTCGCCGATTTCAGCCCGATCCGCCAGCGGCCGTGGTAGGCGAATTCGTTGGCCGGCAGGGCCGAGGGGGCGGTGAAGTCGTGCAGGCCGGGCGAGAGTTCGGCGTTGGTGAAGCGTTCCGCCCGCTCGGGTCCGAGATAGGTCTCCGGCGTCGTCACCCCCGCTGAGGGAGCGATGCCGTGGGCGTCCGACCGCTTGCGTCCGACCGCGTCCCCAGCTTCGGCGAGCAGCTGGCGGATCACTTCTTCTTTCTTGCCGTATTTGCCCTCGCCGAAGTCGGCGTAGCGGACGTGCCCGGTCGCATCGATGAAGTACTCGGCCGGCCAGTACTGGTTGCCGTAGGCGTCCCAGGTCCCGTATTCGTTGTCCTGGACGACCGGGTAGTGGATGCCTTCCCGCGAGATCGCCGCTTCGACGTTGCTCGCATCGTGCTCGAATGAGAACTCCGGCGTGTGGACGCCGACGATCGTCAGACCGTCCTTGCCATAGCGCTTCTCCCAGCCGTTGAGGTAGGGCAGGGTGCGGATGCAGTTGACGCAGGTGTAGGTCCAGAAGTCGACCAGGACCACCCTGCCCCGCAGTCCCTTCATCGTCAGCGGCCTGCCGCCGGGCGTGTTGAACCAGCGCTCGGTGTCGGTGAATTCGGGCGCTTCGCCGTAGACCGGGAGGTGGAGCTTGTTCTGGGTGGAGACAGGGGTCCGAGCCGGCCTGTCCCCTCGTGCCACTTCGGCCCCGATCCCGTGGGAGGAGCTCCCGCGGATGCCGGTGAGCGCCGCCTGGGCCGAGCTGGTGTTCTCCAGGCCTTCGGTCGGATTGACCAGGAACGAAGGCAGGTCCGCCTGGACGTCGCTCTCGAAGCGAACGTCGTATTCGCCGACCATCGCCAGGGCGACGATGACCATCACGGCTCCCATCGCCACCTGAATGCCGACGGTGCGCGAGCGCAGTGGCACCAGGACCCGGCGACCCCCGAGCATCAGCAGGTAGAGGACCACGGCGGAGCCGATCGCGTAGGCGAGTGCCACCGCGAAGCGACCGGTGCTGAATCCCTGCGAGGCGGCGCCGGCGATGACGCCGGCGAGGATAGGGCCAGCGCAGGGCGAGTAGACGATGCCGAGGCTGAGGCCGATCATGACACCCCCCGAGAAGCCGTCGCCGCCGCTGCGAGGCGCGATGCCGCTGCGGCTGACCAGGCCGCTCA